>CAIXDX010000226.1 GCA_903918335.1 uncultured Methylococcaceae bacterium
GGAGCGAAAGTAGCGGTTAAATTGTTAGCAAAGCAAAGCACAAACTACGTTTATCAAGCAACAAATCGGTACAAGTTACCAAGCGCGTACTTCTCTTTCAAGATAAAAACACATAAAATCTATTATTTATCACAGCTTAAAGGTTCTTAAGATGCGTAAAATCATCGTTTTTATGATGTTAATATTAACCTCAACACTTTCTTTTTCAACAGGAAAAATCATGTCAACTGCTCCAACAAAAGTCAAATTAACCACAACTTTAGGTGAATTTACGATTCAATTAAATTCTGAAAAAGCACCTGTCTCATCAGAAAACTTTTTAACTTATGTTAAACAAGGCTTCTATGATGGCACTATTTTTCATAGAGTAATTCCTGGCTTTATGGCACAAGGCGGTGGTTTTGATGCTAAATTTAATCAAAAGCAGACCTTAGCGCCTATTAAAAACGAAGCCGACAATGGCTTAGTTAACGCACGCGGCACAGTGGCAATGGCAAGAACCAATGACCCCAATTCTGCAACAGCACAATTCTTTGTTAACTATAAAGACAACTCATTCTTAAATCACACAGGTAAAAATGCGAGTGGCTGGGGCTATGCCGTATTTGCAGAAGTGGTTGACGGCATGGATGTGGTTGATGCGATGGCTAAACAAGCGACTGGATCGCGTGGACCTTATCAAGATGTACCGAAGGTCGATATCGTTATCACCAAAGCTGAAGTAGTAGCGCCATAATATCCTATTATAGTTAGGTATCTAACTTAAATACCTAACTATTCAACCTTTTCTCAGTCCAGAGGAGATTTAGTGCATCAAGATATTTTATTCATTTCAGATTTGCATATTGGACTAGAAAAGCCAGAAATCACTCGTCGCTTTTTAGATTTTTTAAAAAATAGAGCATCCAAAGCTACTGCGCTCTATATATTAGGTGATCTGTTTGACGCATGGATAGGTGATGACGACCCTACCCCTCCCAATAATCAAATCCGCAAACAACTAAAAGCATTAACCCAATCAGGCGTGGCTATCTATTTTCAGCCAGGCAATCGAGACTTTTTGTTGGGCCAACGGTTTTGCCGAGAAACTGGCGTCACTCTTTTAGACGACTTCTTTGTTATTAATTTATTCGGTACACCTACGTTAATCACCCATGGGGACTTATTGTGTACAGATGATTTTGCGTATCAAGCCTTCAGAGAAAAATCCCACACTGATGCTTGGAAATCTAATGTGCTATCAAAACCACTACTATTAAGACTATTGGTCTCAAGGTGGTACCGATTACGCAGTTATTTTCATAAACGAAAAAAATCTACCGACATTATGGATGTTAATCAATCCACTGTTATAGACAAAATGAATGAATATCAGTGTTATAGATTAATTCACGGCCATACACACCGACCTGATATTCACAACTTTTCAATCAATAATCACTCTGCACAGCGCTTCGTCTTAGCCGCTTGGTACAAAGACACTGGAAGTGTTTTATCTTGGAATAACGAAGGTCATAAAATAGAACCTATTTAAAGGCAGAATTTCTTTTTAATTAGGTATTTATATTAACACAAGACGTTTAATTACTTTATGAGACAACTTATTATCTTGTCATAAAGGATATTAATATTTGACTTTTTAAGCAAAATCATTAAATCTAGTGTCTTGGTATGAGTAATTTCCAGCGTTTAGGGAATCAATAAATTCATCCAAAAACTAATATTAGTCTAAAAAATCATAATCAGTATTTTGTCTAATTAACAAAATACCAGGAGAAATAAATATGAAGAAGCCTTTAAAAAGTTGGCTGCTTGCATCAAGTGTAGCTGCATTATTAGCCGCACCAGCAATCTCTACAGCTAACAGTGGTGTTGACACTCTTACAAAAGATCCAGCTAACTGGGCAACTTGGGGTGGCGATTACGCCGGCACTCGTTATAGTACACTTAACGAAATCAATGCTACCAACGTTAAAAACCTACAACCAGCTTGGACTTTCTCTACAGGCGTTTTACGTGGTCATGAAGGCGGCCCATTAGTTGTTGATGGTGTAATTTACATTCACACTCCATTCCCTAATACTGTTTACGCACTTGATCAAAAAACTCAAGCTGTTATCTGGGAGTTCACTCCTACGCAAGATGCAGACGTAACTATTCCTGTTATGTGCTGTGATACTGTTAACCGTGGTTTAGCTTACGGCGACGGAAAAATCTTCTTACAACAATCAAACACTGTTTTAACTGCGTTAGACGCTAAAACCGGTAAAAGAGTGTGGAGCGTTCAAAACGGTGATCCTAAACTAGGTATGACCAATACTAACGCACCTTTAGTTGTTAAAGATACAGTTTTAACTGGTATTTCTGGTGGTGAATTTGGTGTTCGTGGTTTCTTAGCTGCTTATGACATCAACACAGGTAAATTACGTTGGAAAGGTTATAGCATCGGACCTGATAAAGACACTTTAATCGATCCAAGCAAAACTACTACTTGGGAAAATGGTAAAGTAACTCCTGTAGGCGCTAATTCAAGTATCAAAACTTGGGAAGGCGACC
>CAIXDX010000227.1 GCA_903918335.1 uncultured Methylococcaceae bacterium
ATAAGGCCTCTATACTACCAATTAAAGCGCCCCCTAAGGCGTAACTCGTAATGCGACCAAAGTTGTAATTAAATACAAAGGGTAACAATAACTTTTTGTTATTACGAATTTCAGGACTTAAACTTAAGGTTAAAGTACCTATAATAGAACCACACATACCAATGCAATGCAGGCTACTGAAGAGCCCCATCATAAAAGCAACGCCATAGGACGTTGTAAATTCAGGATCAAATATCATAATAAAGTTTAAGTTATAGAATTTATCGAGGTAGATTTAATGAGATTTTAAATGCCTATACAAATTGAGTTCGTATTTGTGACTGAATCTTTTCTGCCATAGCTTTACGATCTTCAGCATCACGAATCGGTCGGCCCACTACAATGTAGTCCGCTCCATTTTGGAAAGCCATTTCAACGCTCACAACACGTTTTTGATCATCATCTTCACGATTATCAACGGGACGAATACCCGGGGTAATCACTAATAATTTGTGGCCTAATTCTTCTCTAAGCATAGAGACTTCTAAACCCGATGACACAATACCATCACAACCAATCTGCAAGGCTCTTTTAGCACGCGATAATACTAAGTCACGTACCTCGCATTTAAAACCTAAATCATCTAAGTCACCACGATCTAAACTCGTTAATGCGGTTACCGCTAACACTTTAAGGTCGCCTTTCGCTTTAGCCGCTGATTCCATAATGGCATCATTACCGTGAATAGTCGCAAGATCGACACCTTTGCTACTTAAAGCTTTAATCGCTCTACCCACGGTCTCTGGAACATCAAAAAACTTAAGATCAACAAAGACTTTTTTGTTCTGTTGTTTTAACCATTCGATAAAACCGAAATAATCACCCGACATAAATAACTCCATGCCGACTTTATAAAAAATCACCGAATCACCTAACTCCTCCACTAACGCTTGAGCTTCTGGGATACTGGGAACATCCAACGCCATAATTAAACGTTCGCGGACAGGAATTGTTTTAGTTGATATCAATGTCATAAACTGAGTATAAGGTAAGAATTATTAGAAATAGCGGCGTCTAGGGCTTACTCTGTTTTTAAGCCTGCTTTATCCCAAGCATTAAGACCACCTTCCATGTTGTATACATAAGAAAAACCAGCAGATTTTAACACATCACTCGCTTGAGCAGAGCGCCTGCCTGAGCGACATTGCGCAATAACAGGGCTGTCTTTATATTGCTTAAGCTCAGTTAAGCGTTCAGATAACTGACCTAACGGAATATGGATAGCACCTGAAATATGTTGTTCTTTCCATTCACTGTCTTCACGCACATCCAGAATGACAGCTTGTTGTTTATCAAACAATTGCTTTGCTTCTACAGGAGAAATACCTTGAATCGCAGTTGTTTCTGCATGTACCCCTCCACTCACTAATATTATTAAAATAATGCTGACTAACTGTGAATATTTAAACAACGGCATAGACTGACTCCTGAAATATGAATTTACAAATATTGTCGATCACAAGCAAACAGAACGGCATTTATATGATATATATTACCGGAACTCGATTTAAGAATGCACGATAAATACTCAACCCTATAGCCTCATGAATTCAACACTGTTACAAATGTCCGTATTAATGGCTTGCGGTATCGGCTGGAAAATACTTAAGCCTGCCAATTTAGGCGCCCAACAAACTCGCTTAATTCTTACTTCCGCTGTCTATTATTTGTTTCTTCCTGCCATGGTCTTAGAGGTTTTATGGAACTCAGACCTAGGGATGCATTCCGTCAACTTCATGCTAATCGGAGCTAGTAGCATTTTGTTAGCTATGTGCTGCACTTGGGCAATAGGCAAATTGCTCAAATTAGAAAACAAACGTTTAGGCGCTATTATTTTAGCAACCGTTCCCAATGTCACTTACTTAGGCTTACCCGTTTTAGAACAAACATTCGGCTATTGGGCTCGCTCTGTGGCGATACAAGTGGACTTGTTTTCTGCTGCACCGATCGTCTTTACCTTAGGCATTATGGTCGCGCGACATTATGGGGAAGATGCTACTGAAAATACTAAATCTATACTATCTTTTTTAAATGCCCCCCCTTTTTGGGCAGCGGCCATAGCTATTATATTAAATCTTAACAGCGTATCTGCCCCCGTATGGTTTGCGGCAGCGTTACAAAAGCTATCAGGTGCGGTAGTGCCTCTCATGTTGGTTTCTCTGGGGCTAGCCTTAAATTGGCAAGCAATCACCCGCAAAAATATTCCTTATGTGTTACCGGTTATTATCATAAAAATGTATTTATTACCTTTATTTGCTATGAGCATAGCGTCTTATTTAGCGATGGAAGGACAATACAAAGCAGCGGCCGTTCTAGATTTAGCCATGCCTAGCATGGTGGTAGGCGTCGTATTTTGTGATCGCTATAAATTAGACAGCGCACTGTATGCGATGACAGTCACTGTTACTACCACACTGAGTTTATTTACCCTGCCTTTCTGGCATCATTTACTAATCAATGAGTTCGTGCAATGAATCCAACTTTAGAAATATTCTCGCAAGGTGAAGAAATTGTTACAGGACAAACGATTGATACTAATGCGGCCTGGTTAGCGCAAGAAGCCATCCATTGTGGATTTAACGTTACTCGCCATACGACAGTTGGAGACAAACTAGCTGATCTAATACACTTACTATCTGAGATTGCAACAAGAGCAGACTGCTGCATTTGCACTGGAGGCTTAGGCCCAACGTCTGATGACTTAACCTCTGATGCAGTCGCAAAAGCCTTTGATAGACCGTTAACATTTGATTCCGTTGCCTTTGAACAAATTAAAGATTTCTTTAAACGTAGAAACAGAGCTATGCCTGAGATCAATAGAAAGCAAGCTCTCTTACCACAAACAGCTATCCGCATCGATAACACTTTGGGTACTGCCCCCGGCTTCGCTATAAAACATCTTCGATGCTGGTTTATATTTTTACCCGGCGTGCCATCAGAAATGAAAGCCATGTTCACAGAACATGTTAAACCAGACTTACTTGCTAGATTTACTTTATACCCACCCCACCTAATCAGCATAAAAACCTTTGGTTTAGGTGAGTCCGCCATCCAAGAACTCATCAAAGAAATTAAGATACCTAACAAGGTTGAATTGGGGTTTAGAGCAGGCACCGATGAGGTGCAAACTAAATTACTATTCCCTTTTGATTATCCTAAAACTGATCTAAATACATTAGTTTCTGAGTTTAACGACTGCTTAGGTGATTATGTTTTCGCTATTGATGGCTTAGGGGAACCTACTGGAGATTTGGCGTTTGAAATTGATAAATTTATGACCGCTAATAAGCAATCCTTAGCGGTTATAGAAACGGCTAGTCATGGGCTACTGACTGCAAAATGTGTTGGCTATGATTGGTTGATAAAAGCGAGTTATGAGAAAAATATTAAAGTATCCACTCAAACGCTGAGCACTGAAGAGCATCTTAGTCGTGCTAAAAATCTCGCCTTGGAAACCCAGAAAAATACTGGCGTTAATGCGGTATTGATACAGCTTTATACAGGCGATGAGAACGCACTGATAGACAAAAATAAATCTATAGGGCTATTGAGTGTTTTACTAGTGGGTAAAGCGTTTTATCAAACGACTCATTCTATC
>CAIXDX010000228.1 GCA_903918335.1 uncultured Methylococcaceae bacterium
GCAGGTTTCAGCATGATCATCAATATCTTGATGCTCGTGCCTTCGCTGTATATGTTACAAGTCTATGATCGCGTCGTGCCTACCGGTAATAAGTCAACCTTATTGCTGTTGACGCTGATTGTGTTTGTACTGTTTTTAACTATGAGCCTCATCGAATGGGTTCGCTCACAAATCTTAGTTAAAGTGAGTGCACGATTAGAGTTGCTACTTAATCAACGTGTTTTTTCTATTGCTTACCAGCAATCTTTATATTCAGGGGGGCAAACTGCACCGACCCAAGCTTTTGATGATTTAACCGGGTTACGTCAATTTTTGACGGGTAGTGGCCTATTTGCTTTTTTTGATGCGCCGTGGATGCCTATTTATATCGCTTTGATGTTTGTTTTTCACTCATGGTACGGGTGGTTCTCTATTCTTACGGCTATTATTCTCATCATCATTGCCATCATCAATGAGAAAGCAACAGCTGACACGTTAGCGGAGGCTAATAAGCAAGCCATACTGGGGCGCACTCAAGTGAGTCGCAATTTAAGAAATGCAGAAGTCATTGAGGCCATGGGCATGATGACTAATGTAAGAAAACGTTGGTTAACAACAACGCATCACGTGTTGTCTTTACAATCAGAGGCCAGTTCCCGTGCGGGTGTGATTGCGGCCGCTTCAAAAGTCGTTAGGCTCACTTCGCAGTCACTCATATTGGGCTTAGGGGCCTATTTGGTGATTGAGCGAGAAATTACCCCCGGGTTAATGATTGCCGGTTCTATTCTGTTAGGCAGAGCATTAGCCCCTATTGATATGGTGATTGCTAACTGGAAAGGCTTTATTAATGCCAGAGGTCAATACGAACGACTGAATGAGCTGTTTCTAAAAATGCCTGCGGATATCGATAGAATGCCCTTACCTGCACCCTCTGGACGTATACAATTTGAAGAGGTACAGGTCGTGCCACCGGGTGGCAAAGTCGCGGTATTAAAAGGCCTTAGTTTAACGATTGAAGCCGGTGATTTACTCGGTGTTATTGGCCCGAGTGGTGCTGGAAAATCTACTTTTGCTAGAGCGAGTTTAGGGATTTGGCCCACGGTAAGTGGCACCGTAAGGCTGGATGGGGTAGAGGTTTCTCAATGGAATCGAGAAGAATTAGGCCCTTATATTGGCTATTTACCGCAAGATGTGGAGTTATTTGAAGGCACGATCAGTGAAAATATTGCCCGGTTTGGTGATATCGATGCTGAACAAGTCGTTCAAGCGGCAAAAACAGCCAATGTACATGAGCTGATTTTGCAACTGCCTGAGGGTTACGATACCGTTATTGGAGCAAATGGTGGTGTCTTATCGGGCGGGCAGCGCCAACGAGTTGGATTAGCACGGGCATTATATGGCAAGCCAGTGTTAGTGGTATTGGATGAGCCTAACTCCAATTTAGATGAACAAGGTGAAATAGCCTTAGGCTATGCTTTGCAAACACTAAAACAAAATAAAGTGACTGTCATATTAGTGACCCATAGACAAAATGTGTTAACACATGTGGATAAATTACTCGTCCTTAACGATGGAAAACTTGCGGTTTATGGGCCCCGTGACCAAGTCATTGCGCATTTGCAACAAGTTCAACCCGTGCAAGCCCAACCAGTGAATGTAATGCCCAATACACCCCACTCTTAAGTCAACATAAGCATGATGAATCAAGAAAAGAAATTAATTTCAACGGACATTTTTGCGCAAACGGACGACAAACCTATCCGTCAAGTGGGTGTCATTATATTAGTATGTACCTTAGGTGTTTTTGGCGTGTGGGGTTATCTAGCCCCTATTGATGGCGCCGCTATGGCGCCCGGTGTGGTGACGGTTAAATCGCATAAAAAAACGATACAACATTTAGATGGCGGGATTGTCAGTCAACTCTCGGTTAAAGAAGGTGACATTGTTAAGGAAGGTGATTTATTACTCACTTTAGATGGCACTGAAAATAAAGCCCAATTAGAAATCGCCAGAGGTCAATTCATTACATTAGTGGCTCAGGTGGCTAGGTTAGAAGCGGAAAGAGAAGGGAGTCAAACCGTGCAATATCCATCTGCCTTAGAAGATTCGGCTGATGAGCGTATCGTGGAAGCTAAAAAAACGGAAGGTCAGTTATTTGTGGCACGACGAAATGCCCATCATGGCGAAATGGAAGTGCTAACCCAAAGGATAGGACAATTGAGTGCGAAGATGGACGGCTTGAAGAGTCAACGCGCTAGTAAACAAGCGTTAGTGGCTTCTTATAGTGAAGAAGCCGTTGATTTAAAATCCTTATTAGCTGAAGGATTTGCCGATAAACAAAGATTAAGAGATACCGAGCGCAGTTTGATGCTGGCTAGTGGCGAAGTGGCTTCGTTAACCTCAGACATAGCCTCTGCCCAAATACAAGTAGGTGAAGCTAAATTAGCAATACTGCAATTAGAAAAGAAGTTTCAAGAAGAGGTTTCAACTAAGTTAAGTGAAGCCCAAACCAATTTGTATGACGTCAACCAACGCATGTTAGCGACTAAAGATAAAGTGGTGCGTATTGAAATTAAAGCCCCTGTGTCAGGGCGTGTGATGGGCTTAGATGTGCATACGGTGGGAGGCGTTATTCTGCCTGGACATCCGATATTAGATATCGTGCCTCAAAAAGAAGAGTTAATTATTGATGCGAAAGTGAATCCTTTAGACATTGATAGAGTCTCAGTGGGTTTGGTGGCAGACGTGCGTTTTAGCGCCTTTACGCAAGCCTTGACGCCTGTCATAGAAGGTAAAGTCATTAGTTTATCGGCGGATAGTTTAACGGAGGAAAAAACGGGCTCGACTTATTACCGAGCGCTCGTCGAGTTGACCCCCGAAAGTCTTGATAAAATGTCCCATCTTGAGTTAGTGCCGGGCATGCCTGTTGAAGTGTTGATAAAAACCGGTGAACGAACGGTATTTCAATATTTAACTAAACCCATTCATAACGCGTTTGCCCGTGCTTTTATTGAGGACTAAGGGTGATGTTTAAGATAAAAACCGGCTTATTAGTTATCAGCCTGCTCGGTACAATACAGGTGCATGCTGAAAGCTTATTCACTATCTATCAACAAGCATTACAAGAAGATCCCCAACTAAAGACCGCCGAATTTAAAGTAGAAGTAGGCGCTTCACAAAAAGGCCAAGCCTTGGGTCAGTTATTGCCACAAGTGAGTGCGATAGGTAATTTATCGACTAATAAGCAAGTCGGATATATCGCTAAAGGCAGTAATACCCATTATTCAGGTACACGTTATTACGTTTCATTAACGCAAAGCGTAGTTGATTTTGCAAAGTTTTGGGAATGGCGAAGGACCCAAGAAGTTGAGAATCAATATGCCTCCGAATTGATTGAAGCACACCACGGCTTAATTTTTAATGTCGTTCAGCGGTATTTTGGGGTGCTAGATGCCGAAGATCAGTTGCAATTAACCCAACAGGAAAAGCAAGCGACCGAAAATGAATTAGAGCAAGTCAAAAAACAATTTGCCAAACAGTTAATCAAAATTACAGATCTTTATGAAGTAGAGGCGCGTTTAGATCAGATTAAGGCCGATGAAATTCAAGCCGAGAGTCTATTACTGATAGCAAAACAGGCCTTAACCGAATTGACTAATAATGCCCCCCATCAACTCGATAAGTTACGTGAAAATGTAGACTACAAAGAGTTAGAAGGGAACTTAGACGAGTGGATCGCGGTCGCAAAAAGTGAAAACCCGCTATTAGCCTCGCAATTAAGTGCCATAGAAGCCGCCAGAAATAACGTATCCGTCCAGAAATCCAGATACTTACCGGTGGTCGATTTACAGTTAAATTATAATGATTCCAATACCGGTTATCAAAGTACTCAAACACCGGTGTATCAAACAGAAGTGGCGGCCCTCAATATAACGGTGCCTATTTTTACAGGTGGCACCACGACCCATCGTATGTATGAAGCGCAAAGTCGCTTAGCGATGAGTAAAGAAGAAAGTGAAGCGAAGTTGAGGGCCTTAGTCAAAGAAACGAGCGACGCTTTTTCATCGTCTAATGCCAATGCCCGGCGTATAAAAGCAGCAGAAAAAGCATTAGCATCAGCGGTTAAGTCAAGAGAGGCCATGCAAAGTGCGCTGAAGTTAGGTGTTGAAACCGTGGCTGATTTACTCAGAGCACAACAACTTGAGTACAAAGCTAAAAGAGAATTCTCAAAATCCAAGTATGAATACATCATCAACCGCATGCGTTTTTTAAGGGCTATTGGTACGGTGAATGAGGATAACTTACAAGAAGTTAATTCATGGTTAGTGGTTAACTGATTTGTAGGATGTAAAAATTAATTGTTTGTCTACTGTTTCATAGGTGTGTTGTTTCACGCACTTAATTAAATTAGTAGGTGATATGAAATAGTTATGAGTAGGATGTTATCCTTTTCTTAACCATTAATCTCTTCAATATCCTCAATTACGACTACAAGCATATAATTATTTTATTTAATATCATGTAGTTAATATTATATTAACCCATTCGACGTCATTACTACTTTAAACTTGGCACATTGTCTGCATTGATATAGTTATTCCTCATAGAATATTTTCTTATCGTAAGCATGTGTTCATTAAATTTATTGGTAATTACCTTATGTTGAATTGTAATGTATTAATTGTAGAAAATGATAAAGCAATGGGCGAGTTGCTGAAATCAGTATTAATCAATGCAGAGTTTAATGCGACGACTGTCGCAACCATTATCGAGGCGGAATCGGCTTTTTATAAAGCCGATTATGATCTTATCTTATTAGATTGGCGGTTACAGAGTGGGGCGGGTGTAGAGTGGGCAATAGCCCTTAAAAAGCATTCACGCTATAAAAGTATTCCTATTGTATTTTTAATATCACGCGGTGAAGAAGATTTTATTATCAATAGTCTTAATATTGTGTCTGATGATTATGTTACTAAACCATTTTTACCTAAGGAGGTCTTAGCTCGAATCCGATTGGTCTTATATAGACAAGGTAAAAAGCAGACTGCTTGTCGAATTAAGTATGGTCATTTGACGCTAGATACTGAGGAAAGACGTTTTAGTATTGGAGATAAGCATTTGGCGGTGGGTCCGACGCGTTTTCGTATGATGGAGTTTTTTATGACTCATCCTGATAAAGTATATTCTCGTGAGCAATTGCTGGATCATATTTGGGGACATAAAGTTTATATTGAGGAACGCACCGTCGATGTCCATATTGTGCGTTTAAGACAAACGCTTAGCGAGTATGGTTGTGGTAATTTATTGCAAACAGTACGTGGTATTGGTTATCGATTTTCGTTAGCAGCATAATGTTTATTAGTTTTATTTACCCCCAATAGATATTTGTTAGCCACTCTAGAATTTAACTAAGAGTACGTTGATAGACTTCTATATTCTCTAGGGTAAGAAAGTTAACCTCTTGACTTTTTTACCCTCTTTTTGTTTCGATAGTTGATCTAAGTGATGAGATTAAAGTGTATTTCTGCTGTGCAATTTTCCCTTATTGTATTAATTTTAATCCTTGCTCTAATGGAGTTTTTGGGTCAAGGCTTATTATAGATATAACCAAATCTTTACAGCCATTTTTTTAATGCCCCTTTAGCCTAGTTAGTTTGATAAATGTTTTATATAAGCCTTTGAGTAAACTGTGTGAAATAACACGATTTATAAAAAAGTGAGGCTTATAACACAGTTTATAAGCGTTTCATTCAAAGAAATATATTATAAAAACTCTAAACTTCATGAGGTTAAAATTATTGGTATTTAATTTGCTTGTTTAATCATAGGACATGACAGCAAATTTTAGAGAGTGCTGGAGTATAGTTTGTAACGCGGAATTATAAGCTTTACTTACACCAATAGCTTATGTAAAGGTTTCATGGTTATTATTAACACTATTATTTTAATATGATGAATTTTTTATTAATGGTTGCGTTTGTTTTATTTAGTCAACTATCTCAATTAGCGCATGCAAATACCATAGAAAACCAAACGGCACCAGCATGTGATCTAGAAGCTTTGGATAATTCAGGTGCTTACAATCTTAGTCAATTTAAAGGTAAAGTTGTTTATGTTGATTTTTGGGCTTCATGGTGCGGGCCTTGTGGTGAGTCTTTTCCTTTTATGAATAAGTTACATCATGATCTTGAAGCTAAAGGCTTACAAGTGATTGCTATTAATTTGGATGAGAATGTAGATGATGCTCGCCTATTTTTAAAAAATAAAACTGCCGAATTCAAAATAGCGAGCGATATTAATGCTCAATGTGCGCAAAAATTTGATGTGCAAGCGATGCCTTCTACTTATTTAATTGATCGAAAGGGAATTGTTCGTCAAATTCATTTTGGTTTTCGAACGGGTGAGGCAGAAGAATTTCGACGTAAAGTTCAAGCATTACTCGAAGAGTAGTGGGATCAACTACTTTAGTTATAAGGGTTATAATTTAAAGTATTAGTAGAAATTTACTGTGGGTGTTATGAAAGAAAAAAAACTTAAACACTTTTGTTTTAAGTTTAAAGCTATGGGGACGCTCTGTGAAATTCAGTTATTCAGTGAGCACCCCGGTAAAGCTAATCGCTTAGGTAAACGTATTATTGCTGATGTAGAGCGTTTAGAAGCAAAATATTCGCGTTATCGCCCAGAAAGTCAGTTAAGCCAGATTAATAACGTCGCCTTATTGGGTGGCAGTATAGTCGTGGATGATGAAACCGCAGTTTTGCTTAATTACGCGGCAACTTGTTATCAACAAAGTGATGGTTTATTTGATATTACTTCTGGTGTACTGAGAGGCGCGTGGCGCTTTCATGCCCAGCGCTTACCTACCCAAGCAGAAATAGATCCCTTCTTAGAGAAGGTGGGATGGCATAAAGTAAATTGGCAAATGCCACTGCTAGAGTTTACTCAGTCCGGTATGGAACTAGATTTAGGGGGGGTAGTTAAAGAATATGCTGTCGATAGAGCGGCCACGTTATGTCGAGAAGCTAACATAAAAAATGGGTTGATCAATTTAGGGGGGGACATCCGATTGGTAGGACCTAGAGGTAACGGTGATCCTTGGATAGTGGGTATAGAGCATCCTCGGCAACCTAGTTCTGTACTACTTAATTTGTCTGTCACCCGTGGTGCATTAGCAAGTAGTGGTGATTATCAGCGATGTATTGTTATAGATGGCATTCGCTATGCGCATATTCTTAACCCCAAAACAGGTTGGCCGGTTAAGCATTTAGCCGCTGTCAGTGTTATGAGTGATTTTTGTGTTGTCGCTGGTAGCGCGTCAACCATTGCAATGCTTAAAGAAGAACAAGGCCCTGAGTGGTTAAGACAACTCGGTCTACCGCACCTTTGGGTTGATATTAATGGCAAACAGGGTGGAGATTTATAAATTGTTACTGTACTCATAATAATTTTATTGACTCACTCGTATACACTTTTAATTTGTGCTAATGGAGGTTCAGGGTCTAGCGGTGTTGTAGGCCATTCTTTTGCCTTAAAGGCAACGTGATAACTATCAAATACGGTGTATTTAAGTTGGCTTAGTTCGTCTTCTAATTGTGTATTCATCAAGGCAATGGTTTCTGCATCGCCATTAACGAGTGACCAATGGTATAACTTATTGTTTAAGGTCTCAAGTTTGTGTTCTGTATAGCCGTGATGATTATTTAAACGAATTCTTTCTATGATGGCGGCTATGTGCACATGGGTATCGTAGGGCAGTTGAGCTTGGTTAAGGACAGTGTTGACATCGTCGAAATAGGGTTGAAGATAGTTAATCAGTTTGGTTTGTTCTTGACGTTTGAATGAGTCCTCGAGCGACTGTGTTTTTTCGAAATGTCCGGCGTTAAAGGCGATAGCCATAAATATATCGATGGCTTGTGTAATATCAGATACTAAATTCATGGCTTGATTGATGATGACATAAGCTTCTGCGTTATGACCTAATGCGCGCATTGAAACAGCGTAGTTAATATAGAGTGAAGCATCCTTACCCAAAGTGAGTGCAAGTTTATTTTGTTTTAGGCTTTCTTCATAATCACCTTCCACTGCGGCAATAAAACCTAATGCCATGGCGCCATTGGCACGATCATGCATCATGATACTGTGTATTTCATTTTTCATTTTCCGCGCCGTAATGTCATCAGGCTTAGTCTGAGTGATCACATAATTAAGGGCTTTCGTCATGATGTTGTTTAAAACGTTACATTGATCTTCATTCATGTTGATTCTCTAGGCTAAGATGGGAAATAGGGTGATAGTATTCGGCTATTCATAGCTATAGAAATTAACGTCATGCACAAAGTTATGTAAGGCTTCCATATTGACCGATTTATTATTTTTATCATCGTGTGCTCTATAACCAATGTGATAACGATCACTATTTTCACCTTTGATTAAAGTCATGCCAGCTGCTAGTTCCGTATTCAATTGAGTAATTGTGGCGGGGGCTGCGTCTGTCGTTAACCAAAAGTACAAATGGTCGTTAATTTCTTCCAAAGAGAAGTCAGGTTCTTCGATTTTAAAAGTTTTTTGTAACGAATGGACTAATACGCTGACTTTAGGAAAAACATCAAGACTGATGCCGGACTTATCTATTGTATGGTTAAAATAAATTAGGAATTGAGTGTTGAGTGGAATTTCAGCTTTAATGCGTAACATCTCATAGTGATATTTCATAACGTCGTTATGATGGCCGCTTTTAAATGCTAAATAGATTTCTGAGTTTAGTAACGCTACAGGGTCTGGCATGATGCGCATAATACATTGCATATAAAAATAAGACGCTTGATGCTCACCCAAGATACGCAGTGAAGATGCTTGATACATTTTGTGATGAGGATGACGACTCAGTTTTTTTGCGAGTACATGTTGTCTATCTGATTCCTCTAAATTACCTTGTATTGCGGCGATAAGTCCACGTGCTGAGGCGGCTAAGTCAGGATCTTTTGCATCTAATCTTTTAGCTTCTTTTTCTAGTCGTAAAGAATTAAAGGTATCGGGGTGTGTCTCGCTTAAGGCATAAACATGTATTTGATCAAGCAAGTTTTGGAAAATGTTAGTTGAATCTTCTGACATAAGAGTGTCTCCCGCCTGACTAAAATAACGAATGATTTAGCCTTGTGCTGGTTGCAGTTTAACAGTAAAGTCGAGAGAGCCTAGATAAGATTTAATAGCATTATCTTAATGTTAAATAAAGATGATCCAATAAAATAAATCACCTATTTTTTTTGTGAAATTTATTTTAATCAATATTGATTAAATACCAATTAATATAGTTACTTATGTAAAACTTATTATGTGAAAATACTTTTTTGACTGACAGGCAAAAAAAATGGCTATTTCACAGAAATAGCCATTTTTTAGTTAGTTTAAGAAATCTTTTTGTACTTAATGCGTTTAGGATTATTAGCATCAGTTCCTAGTCGACGATGCCTATCCGCTTCATAATCTTCATAGTTACCTTCAAACCACATCACATTACTATCGCCTTCAAACGCTAGGATATGGGTCGCGATTCTATCTAAGAACCATCTATCATGCGAGATAACCACGGCGCAGCCAGGGAAGGCGAGTAGGGCTTCTTCTAAAGCACGCAAGGTTTCAACGTCTAGATCGTTGGTTGGTTCGTCTAACAGCAATACATTGCCGCCGGTTTTGAGTAGTTTAGCTAAATGGACCCGGTTACGTTCACCACCTGATAAATCACCGATGTATTTACCTTGGTCCGCGCCTTTAAAGTTAAAACGACCTACATAAGAACGAGAAGGTGTTTCGTATTTACCAACAGTGATAATATCTAAACCATCTGAAATTTCTTCGAATACGGTTTTCTTAGCATCTAAATCATCACGTAACTGATCAACATACGCCATTTGAACGGTTTGGCCAATGTTTAGAGTCCCTGAATCCGGTTTCTCAATCCCTGCCATCATTCTAAACAAGGTAGTTTTACCTGCACCATTCGGGCCGATAATACCAACTATGCCACCGGGCGGTAATCTAAAGTTAAGATCATTGAATAATAATTTGTCACCAAAGGCTTTGCTGATGTTCTCCGCTTCAATGACTACATCCCCTAAACGAGGTCCAGGTGGAATATAGATCTCTTGGGTTTCGTTACGTTTTTGGACATCAGTAGAAGACAATTCTTCAAATCGAGCCAAACGCGCTTTACTCTTAGCGTGACGGCCTTTAGGGTTGGTTCTTACCCATTCTAGCTCTTCTTTCATGGCCTTTTGACGAGAAGATTCTTGTTTCTCTTCTTGCAATAAGCGATTGCTCTTTTGTTCTAACCAGCTTGAGTAATTGCCTTCCCAAGGAATGCCCGATCCTCTATCAAGCTCTAATATCCAACCGGCCACATTATCTAAGAAGTAACGATCATGGGTTACCGCGACTACAGTACCCGTATAATCATGCAAGAAACGTTCTAACCAAGCAACTGATTCAGCGTCTAAGTGGTTGGTTGGTTCGTCTAGTAACAACATATCGGGGTTTGATAGTAATAAACGACATAAAGCGACACGACGTTTCTCCCCCCCTGATAATTTAGTAACATCCGCATCCCAATCCGGCAATCTTAAGGCATCTGCTGCTACTTCTAATTTACGGTCTAGATTATGGCCATCTGCGGCATTAATAATGTCTTCTAATTTAGCTTGTTCTGCAGCCAATTTATCAAAGTCAGCATCGGGTTCCGCATAGGCTGCATAGACTGCATCTAAGGCATTCAAAGCATTTTTGACTTCTGCTACCGCTTCTTCAATATTGCCACGCACTGTTTTTTCTGGATCTAAATGCGGCTCTTGCGCTAAATAGCCAATGTTGATGCCTTTTAAAGGGATCGCTTCACCTTCGATCTCTTTATCGATACCCGCCATAATTCTGAGCAGCGTTGATTTACCCGAGCCGTTAAGGCCGAGTACACCGATTTTAGCGCCAGGGAAAAAGGAAAGGGAGATGTTCTTAAGAATGTATTTTTTAGGGGGGACAATTTTGCCAACCCGATTCATTGAATAGATATATTGAGCCATAGTTTTTTATAAAGTCGTAAACAGAAGGTTGCTGAGTTTAGAATTCAACTCATTATAGATTAATTCTTTATATTGCCAGCATGTAAGCCACATTCTTTTTTGCCACCGGCTTCCCACCACCAACGGCCAACGCGCTCATGTTGATTAGGTAATACAGCACGTGTACAGGGTTCACAACCAATGCTAATAAAGCCTTGTTGGTGCAGAGGATTAAACGGCACTTGATGGGCTTCAATATAATCCCATACTTGGCTAGAGGACCAATTGATCAAGGGATTAAATTTAATTAAAGCTTTGTCAGCAGTAGAAAAAGCAGTATCCACTTGTACTTCTGGGATGTCTTGGCGCGTATCTAAACTCTGATCTTTGCGTTGCCCCGTGATCCACGCATCTAATTGCGCTAATTTACGTTTTAAAGGCTCAACTTTACGGATGCCACAACATTCTTGATGGCCGTCTTCATAAAAACTAAACAAGCCTTTACGAGTCACAAAGCTATCCAGTGTATCTCTGTCTGGACTGAGTAATTCAATGTCTATTTGATAATGCTTTCTGACGGTTTCAATAAAGCGATAGGTTTCAGGGTGTAAGCGTCCGGTATCTAAAGAGAACACTTTGATGTCACTGCGTATCTTGCTGGCCATATCAATCAATACGACATCTTCTGCGCCACTGAATGAGATTGCTATATTATCAAAGTGTTCTAACGCACTCTTAAGAATAGTTCTAGGATTTTTATGGGCTATTTCAACTTGTAAAGCAGTGATATTGAGTGTAGTCATGACTGTGTGGTATTAAGTCTGAGAAAAATAGTCTGATAAGAATTGTTCAAACGGTACTTGAGGCTTTTGTTCAATTTCGTGTTGCTTAGTAATTGAAATTTCAGCCATCTCAGTAAATGTTTGCTGAACATTTGCGTCAAATGGCGATGCTCTAAAGTGTTCAGCATGTTCACGAGACTTATTTAAGGCAAAGCGTGCGTAGGGAACTTTAGATTCGGTCATCTGCGCTAAGATTCTAGCAGAGGGTGTTAAGTCAGGGTTATTAAGCACAGCTCTTTGTTTATCTAAAGCGGCGCTATAAGGTTTAGTCTCATCGGTGTTATCTAAAATCTCACAGACGATTTGCATCGAATTTAAGATTTCTGTAGCCCAATCAGTTAATAAAATTGCTTGTTCACCTTTATGAAGCATTAAGCTTGGCTTTCTACCTTGATTAGCGACAGCCAATTGATTAGCATTATTTACTTTATTATCTGAATCAGTGAGTTCGGGACTATCGTTAAGTAAACACGTTAATAATAAGGCTTCAATAAATCGAGATTTATCAACGTCAATACCTATAGGATCAAAGATATCTAAATCAAGTGAACGCATTTCAACATAACGAACACCACGCTTTTTAAGCGCTATCGTCGGCTTTTCACTCGAGTTGATAATCTGTTTAGGGCGCATCGTGCTATAGAACTCATTTTCTATCTGCAAGATATTCGCATTGAGTTGTTGATACTCACCATCCACATTAACCCCGATCTTTTCGTATTCAGGATAAGGCGTGCTAATGGCTTGCGTTAAACTATCAACATAGCCTGTTAAGGAATTGTAATCGATGCGTAAGTTAGCTTGGTTTTTACTTTTATACCCAATGTCGCTCATGCGTAATGAGGTCGCATAAGGGTGATAGAGTGTACCTGCATCAAACTCTTCAAATTGTGCCATCAATTCTGGACGGCTTTTAAAGAAGTTTTTACAAATAGCAGGGGAGGCACCGAATAAATACAAAATGAGCCAACCGATACGTTGAAAATTACGGGTTAAACCAAAATAAGCTGCCGCTCTGTATTCCTCTAAAGATAAGGCGCTTTCTTCTAAAGCATGTAATTGGGGCCAAAGTGCTTCAGGTACCGAATAGTTAAAATGTATGCCGGCAATGGCTTGCATGGTTCTGCCATAACGATGCCATAAACCATGGCGATACACATGCTTCATACGGCCAATATTAGAAGTGCCGTAGGTGGCTATTGGAATACTTAAATCCCCATCAATACCACAAGGCATACTGGCGCCCAGTAATATTTCTTCATCTAAATGGCTATAAACCACTTGATGAATGTTGCGCAGATAGCTTAATGACTCGTTAATATCAGAAAACGCGGGGGTAATAAGTTCAATTAACGCTTCAGAATAATCTGTGGTAATACTTGGATGCGTTAATGCCGATCCTAAGGCAATGGGATGGGGCGTTTGGGCAATTAAGCCGTCTTTTCCTAATCGCAGACTCTCTTTTTCGATCCCTTTAAGGCCGCCGCACAAGAGTTGCTGCTGGTCATTCTTAAGTAATCGATGGAGTCGCGTTGGAAGTGAATGGGTAGAATAGGTCATTGAGTCCGCGTGTATTCACTGCTGTCCTGTATAATCAGACTATTATAATGGGTTTAGTAATTTGAAGAAATAATATCATCGTATGAATTGCACTATAACGCAGCAAGCTGAAGAAGTCTTAAAAAGGCTTTTTGGTTATGATCATTTCAGAGGTCAGCAACAAGCCGTTATAGAATCCGTTATTTCAGGAGAGGATGCTTTAGTTTTAATGCCGACGGGTGGGGGCAAATCACTCTGTTATCAAATTCCAGCGTTAATTAGGCCCGGCGTCGGGATTGTTATCTCCCCCTTAATCGCTTTAATGCAAGATCAAGTGAATGCTTTATTGCAATTAGGTATAAAAGCAGCGTTTTTAAACTCTACACTCACTCAAGATGAAGTCCGATCTATAGAGCGTCAATTACTCAATCAAGAAATAGAATTATTGTATATAGCGCCAGAACGCTTAGCGTCTGAGCGTACCTTGAGTTTATTCAAGCGCCTTAATATTGCCTTATTTGCCATTGATGAAGCGCATTGCGTTTCTCAATGGGGGCATGATTTTAGGGCAGATTATCTGCAACTTTCTATGTTGCATGAGCAATTTCCTAGTATTCCTCGTATAGCGCTGACAGCCACCGCTGATGAGAAAACACGTGAAGAAATTGTCTTGCGTTTAAATCTGCATCATGCGCCGCTTTATATCAGTAGTTTCGATCGCCCTAATATTCGTTATCGTATAGTCCAAAAACAAAATGCTCGCTTACAGTTATTAGAATTTATTACCGCTGAGCACGCGGGTGATGCCGGCATTGTGTATTGTTTATCACGTAAAAAAGTGGATGAAACTGCTGAGTATTTGGTGAGTAAAGGTATTAATGCTTTGCCTTATCATGCGGGTATGTCTAATGAACTTAGGTATCAGCATCAGCATCGCTTCTTGATGGACGAGTCGGTGGTGATCGTCGCTACCATTGCGTTTGGTATGGGTATTGATAAGCCCAATGTTCGGTTTGTCGCGCATTTAGATTTACCTAAAAGTATCGAAGCCTATTATCAAGAAACGGGTAGAGCAGGGCGTGATGGTTTAGCCGCTAATGCTTGGATGGCGTATGGCTTACAAGATGTGATCACATTAAGGCGAATGTTAGCCGATTCACCTGCAGATGAGGCGCATAAACGCTTAGAGTTACATAAATTAGATGCCATGTTGGCGTTATGTGAGCAAGTCCATTGTCGTCGCCAAGGCCTATTAAGTTACTTTGGTGATCTTTTAGAGCATGATTGTAATAACTGCGATACCTGTCTAGAAACGGTAGAAACCTGGGATGGTACATTAGTTGCCCAACAAGCTTTATCCTGTATCTATAGAACCGGACAACGTTACGGCGTTGGGTATTTAATAGAGGTACTCTTGGGTAAATCGACAGAGCGAATTATCAATGCCGCCCACGATAAAATATCGACCTTTGGTATTGGTAAAGACCTAGATGAACAACAATGGTCTTCTGTATTTAGACAATTGGTAGCGCGTAACTTGGTAACAGTTAACTTTGACCATTTTGGTGTTTTGCAATTAACAGATGCCTGCAGGCCTATCTTGAGAGGTGAGCAATCTCTCATCTTGCGTAAAGATATTAAGCCAGAAAAAACCAAAGGCCGTCGTAAGGGACATAATAAGTCGGTATCTAAATCTCAGATGAAATCTGATTTATGGGACGCTTTACGCACAAAGCGGCGTACTATTGCAGATGAACAAGATGTGCCGCCTTATATTATTTTTAATGATGCCACCTTAATGGCGATGGTAGAAGAAAAGCCGACTAATCTCGCACAAATGGCACTATTATCCGGTGTGGGGGTACGTAAATTAGAACTCTATGGCGAGCAGTTTTTAGCTGTGATTCTTGATAATATCAGTGAAACTAAAACGCCTGATACAGTAATAGAGTCTATTGAGTTATTTCGACTCGGATTTAATGTGCAACAAGTGGCTCAAAAACGTGAGCTGAAAGACGATACTATTTATAATCATTTAGCGCATGGTTTAGAGCAAGGCCAATTACGGTTATCTGATGTCCTAGATTTACCCGATGCAGAGCTTAGAATGATTCAGTCGTTGATTTTAGAATTACCCGAAGCCCAGCAAAATGCCCTAAAGCCCGTTTACGAACAATTAGAGGGGCAATACAGTTATGGGGTCTTACGTTGTGTACGAGCGGCTTTGCACTATGAATTGTAAGTCGCATTTTTATTAAACACTCAGGTGTTGTAATATTAACTTTAGATTTACCTAAAATAAAACAAATTAAATAGGAATAATGATGGCAGTCAATGTTGATGATTTTAAAAAAGCCTTACAACTTTGGGCGAGTGGGGTTACCGTCGTTACGACCACTTCAGAGCAGTTAGGTCCTCAAGGGATGACAGTGACGGCATTCTCAAGCGTTTCTGCTAATCCTCCGCAAATTTTAGTGTGTCTTAATCAAAATGCAGATACCGTTAATGGTATAGAAGCCAGTCAATACTTTGCCGTGAATGTGTTAAGAGCTGATCAACAAGATGTATCTAATCAATTTGCCGGCGGTGCGTCACAAGCAGAACGATTTGCCAATACAGCATGGACTGCTAGTGCGAGTGGGTCACCTTTATTAGATGACAGTATCGTGTCTTTAGATTGTAAAGTGATTGATAAGGTTTTAGCAGGCTCACATTGGATAGTGATTGGCGAAATACAAGAAACTGTTTGTCGAACAGGTGAACCTTTATTGTATTTTTCTGGGGCTTATCGCGAGTTGAATTAACAATAATAATGGGGTAACAGATGACTGTTACCCCAATTTTTAACTAATAAACTGTTCCGTTTATTGGCCTAGCACTATTTTTTGAATAGAACTCCAGTCACCTTGTGGCAGACTTTTATCCCACCACCTTATGCGGTACTCCCTTGTTTCATGGGTGTTACCCACTGCTAATGCTCTTTCATCCAAATAGGGTTTAATGGTGTCAATGGCTAAAAATGCCCACTCTTCTTCACCACGACGGCTCTCAATCCAAATCCCTTTATGGCCGTATTTATTAAAATCAATACGCACCACAGAATGATCTAGCCCCAGCTCAACACTGAGTATAAATTCTGGCACTAAATGAGCAGGTTTTTATAAGCGGTGGCTTGCTTAGCATCAAGCTGAGTGGCCGGATGCCAATGCTGGAGTATCCAAATGTAATATTGGATATCGGCGAGTGTTGTAGCGACTTCCTGCGCTGCTATTCCGCAGCTTGAGCCATTAATGGGGAGTTTGGATGCATAATGACTGAGCCAGATGATCTGGTCAGCGCCGATGGTAGGAAAATAGGTGTTAGTCGTCATGGTAATTACAGTCTCCGAAATAGTTTAGGTAAGGAACTTAGAGATAATTACGCGTCAGGATCGGCATGGGGGAGATCACCGAAGAAATTTAGCCCTACTCGCAGAACTATTGGGACTACTGTCCAACCGGCAGGAAAGACAGCAAATGTTGCAGCGTGAACCTCAAGAAATTAAATGCGCCACTCAATGTTGGTAGATGCTCGCACTAGACTTAAGGAAACACACTCTAAAAGATAATAGACTCACCTTGCTCTATCACCCAGACACTAACATACTTTACTAACACCTAATAAACAAAGGGTTTTAAAAATATATATTTAGAATCGTACTAATGTTTAGAGGAGGAGCCTGATTAGGCTCAAGAAGCGTACTAATAATAAGAGGCGTTGATATCATTCGTCCCAATCAGGTATGGAGTACAAACATCAAGTATGTCCGCTTACCCCGTGGCTTCGTTTACTTAGTGGCCATCCTAGGAAAGTAAGCAAAGGAATAAAGCCAAGCTATGACTTTTGATGTGTTACCTGCTGGAGCGGCTTTAGTCGTTACTTTAGTATCCGCAGGGTTCCTGTCATGGGTTCTAAGTTTTATATCCAAGAAAATAGGTTTTCACAATGTATTACTTTATTACCAGATACAGTTAATACCTGATGTGGTGCGGAGTTTCCCATCCGCAGTAATAAGGGGGCTTCGATGGGCAACCGCCGTTGCTCCGATAAGACGAATTGTCAGCATCACCTGTCCATTCTTCATCTAGGGGGGCAAGAATGTCACCGATAATCATTTTGCCACGCAAAGCTTCCAGTCGCTTTAAGGCTGCTTCACGTTGGTTTTCTTTTCGATCAGGGACAATACGGGCGATGGTTTTACCGTGTAAGGTAATTTCTATTTCATCCCCTTGTTGCACTTGCTTTAAATAGTTTGGCAAGTGCTGACGTAATTCGGTGACATTAACTGAGCTCATCTCTATTCCTGTTCTGTACAATATTTATGTGCATTATAGGCTTACAGACTTGGAAAGTAACTCATCTAAATAATATTTAATACTCGGCACACCAAAACACGATAACTGGGGTCAGAGTAAACTTAAATTTTAGTTTTCCTGATCGCTATATTGAATTAAACCCAGTCAGAGCAGGAATGGTAGAGCATCCATCAGATTATGCTTGGTCAAGCTACTTTTTAAATTTAAGCTCTAAATTCTTTAGGTAAAGATTTAATATGAATATCCCGTTGTGGATAGGGCATTTGAATATTATGTTCGCGTAGGGCTTTTTCTATATTAATAAATAAATTATGCGTTGCAGGGATTCGATTGCTCATCTCATCTACAAATATTCTGATTGAAAATACTACTGCATTATCACCAAAACTTGTAATAATAACTGAGGGTGCTGGCTCCTTAATAATTTCAGGAGTGTTAGCTACGCAATCTGACATTATTTTATGTGCTAATTCTAAATCTGTACCATAAGCAACATTAATCAGTATCTCTAAACGAGTTATAGTGTCGCTTAATGTCCAGTTGACCAGTTGATTAGTAATAAAGTTTTTGTTGGGTACTATATGCTCTTTTTGATCCCAATCTATTAAGGTGGTTGCACGCATTTGGATGCGACTGACCTTGCCTGTAATTGAACCTATAGTGACGGTGTCGTTAACGCGTATTGGACGCTCAAATAATATAATTATTCCTGAAACCAAGTTGGCAAAAATTTCTTGTAAACCAAAACCTAAACCGACACCAAGGGCAGCTATTAACCATTGTAATTCAGACCAACTGCCACCGAGTTTGTTTGTTATAGTAATTACAGCAATGGTTATGATGCTGTAGTTGGCTAATTGATTGAACGCATACCGAGTTCCTGCCATTATTTCTAAGCGTCTAAAGACCAAAATCTCCATAGCACCTGACAAGTTTCTAACAGAAACAATGGCAATAAATAAGTAGATTCCTGCAATTAATAGGTGGGTAAGGGTAACGGGGGCATAACTCTTTTGCTCATCTTGTATAACGATATGCTGCCATAGCACAATGTAATCTAAAAATGAAAAGGCAGGGAGTAAGTTACTCCAAATGACCCATAAACCTATTGATAGACCTAATGCAATAAAAACGTTGAGTAAGCGGGTAGTCTGTGCATTAATTTTAGGTATATCAATGATAGATTCAGTATTGGGGATAATGGGATATTCATTGGTCGCTGCATTTTGTTTTTCTAATAAAGTTGCCTTTCGTTGTTCTTCTGCATTGCTTAGTGCTAGCTGTTCATTGACTAACGTTAACCAACGGATGACAACTTGATGAATGATAACGGCAGCAAATAATAATCTCATTGATTCAATGAGCTGTCCTTGCAATTGTAGTGCGCTTAGATAATAGCCTGCGATAGAGAAGCCAATAATAATAATGGGGATCAAGTAAATTGCTGGGTACCATACATATTGCAATCTGTTAACCCACGTAAATTCTTCGTTTGTTATATGTTTATGAATAAGGCCAGATGTTGGATTTAAAATGCGACTCCAAAACAATGCGATAGCTACCATACTGGCAATAAAGGCCAGTCTTCCTAAGTTGTCACTGTACAGAGGGTTATGAGAAACTCCCGTGCTACTAATGATAAAGCTGGTAATGACAGCCACATAACGTAGCCAATTTAGTTCTTTATGTAATAATTTACAGTGATGTTTTTGCCAATCAAAATGTTTACGGACGACACCATTTTCCGTAAAAAGAGAATAAAAGTAGTTTATCAATAGATAGGGAATTGCAGCAGCTTTAAAGCCAGCACCCATGGCTCTGCTAAAGTCATCTAAATGGATGTCTTTATTGATTAACCATCCAAAATAGCCTAGGACAAAAGGTAATGGCAATATAATTATTAGTTTGTAGGCGAGCGTATGCAAGGTATAGCTAAAAAGCTCTTTATGTTTTTTATTAATTTTTGAATTGATTTGATCAAATTGATCGAGTGACCACTGCTTACCCAAGCGTAAACCAACGATTGTGGCCAATCCTATTAAAAATAATAGGGTGTTTTCTATGAAAAGATGACCAATATCTTTTATAAAAGTAAACCAATTAATAGGGGATAAAAACCAGGCAACAGACTGAATAACATTGATCGGTGTATCTAAGTTGATAGGGTCTGAGCTCTTTACCCAAAGTAAGTTTTCATCTAGATACTTTGCAAACTTTATAGCTAGATCCATCATTTGTTGTTTTGCAAATTCAAAATCACCTAAGACCCTAATATAGGTGCTGTAATCTATAGAAAGTTTATTTAATAATTCTTTTTGATTGTTGAATAATTCTCTCAATTCACTTTGTACTAAAGTTAATTCTGCTGGAGTGATTTTATTATCTTTATCTGAAAGCAGAAGTTGTTTTATATAGGTGTCTACATCACTGATTTTTTTTATTTTATCATCGACTTTGTAGGCTTCTAGGCTGGCTAATGCTGTTTCGGATTGAGTATTTTCTATTTGTAGTTGGCCTTGTGCTTGTATATCTAATCCACGGCGTTCTTCGCGCAGCATTTTACCGAGCTCTGGACTAATAGCAGCCAAGCTTATCTTTTTATCAGCGCCTTTAAATTCGGTGTTAATTTCTGCAGCATCGGCATCAACTTTTACTTTTTCTTCGGTATAGCTCTCTATCTTTGCATTTACAGTCTGTAAGTCTCTGGTGTACTGTATGTTCTCACGTGCTACATTTTGGATAAGCGGGTGTTTTCCTGCTAATTCCTTTTCTGTCTCAGTAAGTGCCAATTGCATATTTTGCGCATCTTTTTCTCTACGATTTGTCAACAAACTATCAATTGCTGTAACAATAGGTGTTAGTTCAGTTTTTTGTATATCCAGTGATTTATATTGGGCTTTTAATAGATCGACTCGAATTGGGTTACTCATCGCTTCGATTTCCAACATTTTTAATTCTGTAGATCTAGATTCTATAATTGACTTTAGTAAAATCGTATTTGCTTCTATTTCTAATTTAGATAAGGTTTTATTAACAGGTTGTTCTAGGTTATTTTGAGTGGACTCAAGCTCTTGTTTTGCGGTAACAATTTCTTCTCTAATATGCGCTGGGCGTGACTGTTGGAAAGTAAGTTCACTATCTACTTTTTTGAGTTGTTCATCTAGGGCACTAATCTTTCCTTTTTCATTAATAATTTTTTGTTCCAGATCTGCAGTTACATATTGTGAATAGTCTTCAAGTTTCTGTTTAAGTAGTCGAGCTTGCGTTTGATTAGTCTCTCTTTGGAAGGCCTTAATTTCTAGTGGCGCTTGTTTGATAGATTGATTAAAGGTAGTAATACGTGCTTTAGAGTTTTCAATATTATTGATGTTATCTTGAGCAGATTGATAGATCGATAATAATTTAGTCTTAAGTGCTTCATCAATCCCTTTACGTTCATTAAGCGTATTTATTTTGATTTGTAAAGATTCTTTGCGAACATCAAGCGATGGTTCTCGTAGTGATGATTTAGCTTGGGTGTTAAGTGATCCTAAGCCAGTAAAGGAAAGTAACAACAACAGTAAACAATATTTTACAAATGATGTTGAAATCGTATTCATAGACATATTTAAAAAAGAGTAGGGGGAGAGTGTTATATTCAGTAAGTGTCTCAAGTTATTATACGATTATCTAGGGCTAAACAATGTTATGAATTGGTACCGTTTATTATGCAATTATATAATCATGTATAATTGATTTTTTTTAATCATTATTAATACATCATCTATTAGGTATCTTAACATTATGACTCAAACTCTTAGTTGTTTTAAAGCCTATGATATCCGTGGCCGTCTTCCGGATGAGCTTAATGAAGATATCGCTTATCGTATCGGTAGAGCTTATGCCGAAAGTATTCGTCCTACATCAGTTATAGTGGGTAGAGACATTCGTTTATCAAGTGATGCATTAGCAACAGCATTAATTAATGGCCTCAGAGATTCTGGCGTTAATGTTTATGATATTGGTTTGTCCGGCACCGAAGAGGTTTATTACGCAACGTTTTCATATCAAGATGCGGGGCAGGTTATGGATGGCGGCATTATGGTGACGGCAAGTCATAATCCGAAAGACTTTAATGGTATGAAATTAGTACGAGAACTGAGTAAGCCTGTTAGCGGTGATACCGGGTTGAATGATATCAAAAGGTTAGCAGAAAAGAATCAGTTTGATGATGTAGCTACTATTAGAGGAGCGCTTAAAAATATCGATATTTCAGAATCTTATACTAATCATTTAATAAATTACATTAATCCTAAATTGTTAGCACCTTTAAAAATTGTGGTGAATGCGGGCAATGGTGCCGCAGGGCATGCCTTGGATCATTTAGAGACTGCATTACAAAAATTAATGCCCAAACCACTTGAGTTTATTAAAGTTCATCATGAACCCGATGGTAACTTCCCAAATGGGATTCCTAATCCCTTATTACCCGAAAATAGAGATAGTACAATCGATGCTATTAAAGCGCATAAGGCAGATTTAGGGATTGCTTGGGATGGTGATTTTGATCGTTGCTTTTTGTTTGATGAAAATGGCCGATTTATTGAAGGTTATTACATTGTTGGTTTATTGGCAGAAGCATTTCTTAAGCAATATCCAGGCGCTAAAATTGTGCATGATCCTCGTTTAACATGGAATACAGTAGATATCGTGCATGAAATGTCGGGTGTCGCTATTCAGAGTAAAACCGGTCATGCTTTTATTAAGGAGCGTATGCGTCTGGAAGATGCTGTCTATGGTGGTGAAATGAGTGCCCATCATTATTTTAGAGATTTTTCTTATTGTGACAGCGGTATGATTCCTTGGTTATTGGTTATCGAGTTGATCAGTCAATCGGGTAAGAGTTTGTCGCAATTGGTTGACGAGCGATTATTGAAGTTTCCTGCGAGTGGTGAAATTAATCGTACCATCTTAGATTCTGATAAAGCGATATCTAAAGTACAGGACCATTATCATGGTAAGGCGATATCTATAGATTATACGGATGGTTTGAGTATGGATATGGGTGAGTGGCGATTTAACTTAAGATGTTCTAACACTGAACCTTTAGTGCGTTTGAATGTTGAATCTCGCGCTAACGAAGCATTGATGCTAGAAAAGACAGCTGAATTATTAGCATTATTGGCTTAGGTAAATAGTTCAATTAAGTTTTAGTTGACTTTTTAATACAAATAGCATTAAATTAAACCTATAAATTTTAGGTACATTTACAACCCATTAATAATAAAGAGTTAATCCTATGTTTAGTTTAAATAAAAAGTCAGTTCTTTTCGTTGCTAGTTTAGCATTGGTGAATGCTAGTAGCGCCTTTGCTAATGAATCTTCAACTTATGATTGGAATGGAGTTTACGTAGGTGGGTATGTTGGAGGCGCTACTGGTGCGGATGTATCAAGCTCTGAACCCTACAATAGTGGTACCGGTAACTATTGGAATGTCACTAATGTGAGCAATAATTATGGAACTAATGCTAGTTTTATCGGCGGTGGTACTGTCGGTTACAATTGGCAAATCCCTAATACTCCTTATGTAATAGGGGCTGAAGGCGAATACGGTTATATAGGTAGTAACGGCTCTCAAAGTGATCCAAATTCACGAACTTTTAATGCTCAAAATCCTAATTCGACTCCCGATAATGGAGTAAGTAGTTTTAAAGTTGGCAATTCTTATGGATATGGCTTGATAGGTAGTCGTATTGGCTATTCAATTGATAGAGCTTTGATATATTTGAAAGGGGGGGCAGTTTTTACCAGCACCCAAGCGTCTTATACCGACACAAATTATAATATAACAACAGTTAATAACACTACAACTGGATATGCCGCCGGTGCAGGTGTGGAATATGCATTACCTTTTGAAGCAACAAAAAATATGTCTGTTAAAGCCGAATATCTTTATTTTGGTATTGAAAATAACCTAGCTACTTCGTTTAACGGTTTTAACAGTAACACAAATATTTCTGGTATCCATACTTCAAAAATTGGTCTTAACTATAAGTTCTAATAGTTTTTTAATATTTGAATCTAACCCTAGAAACAAGTCTCTTGTATTTAGCACCTAATATCATAAAAGGTGCTAAATACTCTCTGTTTCTAGTATCTAAGTAATTTTAAGAGAATCAATTAATGAAATTAAGTTTAATTATATTACTTCGTATAATGTATATTATGTTAAATTAAGTGCGTAAAGTTAATTTTAGTATGTAGTCTTGGCATTTCCACTTTAAAACTTTATTTTTAACCTGATCGACTTACTTAAAAACTTTGTCTTTAAGTATCAAAGCGGCGTCATGTACAGCCTCAGATAAAGTTGGACGCGCATGAATTGTTCTTGCTAAATCTTCGCTACTGGCAGAAAACTCAAGCGCCAAAACAGCCTCTGCAATCAATTCTGATGCTTGGGTACTAATGATATGCACGCCTAAAATTTTGTCTGTATGCGCATGAGCAATAATTTTAACGACCCCGTCACGTTTATCCATGGCCAATGCTCTAATATTTTTATGAATAGGATGCGTAGAGATTTTAATTTCTTCACCACTGGCTCTTAAGGCTTGTTCAGTTTGGCCAACCCAAGCGATCTCTGGTTCTGTATAAATGACGCTAGGTACAATATCATAGTTGATAGGATTATTAATACCTGCAATAAAATCAGCTACAAATATACCCTCTTCTATTCCCTTATGGGCCAACATAGGTCCTAAGAGAGTTAAGTCACCCACAGCATAAACCCCAGGTAAATTTGTACGACAATTATCATCTACATAAACGTAACCGTCTTGATCCAACAATAAATTGGCTTCTGGAGCGGCTATGTTTGCTGTATTGGGTCTACTACCACATGCAACAATCACCTTATCTACTTTTAAAGTATGAGTGCCATCTTGATCTTGGTATTCAATGGTAATATGTTTGTTGCCTTTTTTAGCTGAAATAACTCGCGCACCTAAACGTAAGTCAAGTCCTTGATTCTGGAATAGACTAAAGGCTACACCGGAAATTTGTTGATCTAATACTGATAAAAAGTTTTCTTGTGCTTCTAGCAATATAGTTGATGAACCTAAACGACTCCAAATATTAGCTAGCTCTAAGCCCATAACACCAGCGCCGATAATCGCTAATTTACTAGGTACGTGATTGATATTTAGCGCTGCTTTAGCATCAAAAATGTATTCATTATCAATTTCGATATTTGATAGAGTAATTGCCTCAGATCCAGTTGCTAAAATAATATATTTACCATTCAGTACGCTTTTTGTTTCTGTTTCATCATCTGTTATTTCAACTTGCTGAGGATTTAGTAATTTTGCTTTAGCGTGAATATGATCGATATGGTGAGTTTTAAATAACTCAACCATCTTATGGCCTATTTCCGCAAGAATTTTATCTTTTCTTTGCAGCATGGTTGCCATATCTAACTTAATTTCATTCGCTAAAATACCATGTTGCGCGCAATCATATATTAGACTGTGATATTTCTTCGCAGAATCTAATAACGCCATAGTGCCAATATCACCCGTATTTAAGTGGGTACTTTTATTATTAGCATCATGTCGATTATTAATACATACTGTTTTTAAACCTAATTGTGCGCAACGAACAGCGCTTGCGAACCCTGCGGGGCCGGTACCTATGACAATAACATCATAATAATCATTTGTTATATTTGGCATAATTTTAAATATTAAGTAATAAATGAGCCGGGGATTCTAAACATTCTTTAATGGTCACTAGAAATTGTACTGCCTCGCGTCCGTCAACTAAGCGATGATCGTAAGAGAGCGCTAAGTACATAATAGGTCGGATAACAATTTGACCATTTTCAACTACTGCACGTTCTTTAATCGCATGCATACCTAAGATGGCACATTGAGGTGGATTAAGTATCGGCGTTGATAACATGGAACCGAATACTCCACCATTGGTGATAGTAAACGTACCGCCTTTTAGATCATCATAACTTAAAGTACCGGCTCTAGCTTTCTCTCCATAGGATGCAATACTTTTCTCAATACCTGCAAAATCAAGCTGGTCTGCATCGTGAAGAACCGGCACAATTAATCCACGAGGCGTGCTAACCGCAATACCTAAGTCGTAATATCCGTGATATATGATATCGCTGCCATCTATAGAAGCGTTGATGGCAGGAAAATGTTTTAGAGCCTCGATTGAAGCTTTTACAAAAAAGGACATAAAGCCCAATTTAACGCCGTGTTTTTTCTCGAATCGGTCTTTGTATTGATTACGAAGATCAATTACATTTTGCATGTTAACTTCATTAAATGTGGTTAACATGGCCGCATTTTGTTGTGCTTGCAGTAAACGTTCAGCAACTTTTGCTCTTAAACGAGTCATCGCAACGCGTTGTTCTGGACGAATACTTGAACCAGTTGTTTCTGAAGCATTAATAATAGACGAATCAGGTGCTTTAGAAATAGGATCAGTAGAATTTTCTTGAGAATTATTAAATTCGTTTTTAATAACTATAGTATCAGAAGTTGACGACTTATTAAGATGATCAAGTATATCGGCTTTCGTCAAACGACCACTTTTACCTGTGCCACTAATATCACTGGGATTTAATGCATTCTCATGTATTAATCGACGCACTGAAGGGCTGAGAGGCATTTCATCATCATTTACTTTGATAGGGTTTGACGCAATTACAGGCTCTACAGGGGTACTTTCTTCTGCAGATTGAGTATTAATGATTGCTAATACTTCACCTGCAGTTACTATAGTGCCATTTTCTTTGAGTATTTGGATTAATATTCCTGATTCTGGTGCTGTGACTTCTAAAACAACTTTGTCAGTTTCTAGGTCAATTAAAGCATCATTTTTTTTGACGAATTCTCCAGCTTTTTTGTGCCAGTTTACTAATGTTGCGTCAGATACGGATTCGGGTAAGTTGGGTACTAGAACTTCGATGCTCATATTAATTTCCTAAGGTGTTGCCGTATAAGGCTGATTGAACGACGGCTTTTTGTTGTTCGATATGTACATGAAACTTGCCTACAGCAGGTGCAGCAGATGCATCACGTCCAGCGTAAGATACAGTGATATGTGGTGGTACATTATCAGTAAAATGATGTTTAGATTGATACCAAGCCCCTTGATTTTTAGGTTCTTCTTGGCACCAAATGAACTCTTTCAATTTTGGGTATTTGGCTAATTCTACTTTTAATAATTTATCAGGAAATGGATAGATTTGCTCAAGTCTAGCTATAGCAACGTGCTCTAATTTATCTTGATCACGCGCTTCAAGTAAATCGTAATAAACTTTCCCTGAGCATAATATAAATCGAGTGATTTTTTTTGCATTTACCTTAGTTTGCTCACCAATTAAGTCTTGAAATTGTCCAGCTGTTAAATCTTCCAATGAAGATACTGCCAATTTATGTCTTAGTAAGCTTTTTGGGCTCATTATTACGAGTGGCTTACGATAAGGACGAATTAACTGGCGACGTAATAGATGGAAAATTTGTCCCGGCGTTGTAGGATTACACACTTGAATATTATGTTCAGCACAAAGTTGTAAATACCGTTCTATTCTTGCAGATGAATGTTCTGGCCCCTGCCCTTCGTATCCGTGCGGTAATAACATAACTAGACCACATAATCTTCCCCATTTAGTTTCACCCGAACTAATGAACTGGTCAATAACGACTTGTGCACCATTTGCGAAATCACCAAATTGAGCTTCCCAAATGACAAGTGTATTTGGTGTCGTAGTGCTATAGCCATATTCAAATCCTAATACACCCGCTTCTGATAATAATGAATCGAAAATTAAAGCTTTGCCTTGATCTTTGTCCAAATGTTTTAATGGAGTATAAGTTTTATTATTAAGTTGATTGTGCAGTACAGCATGACGATGAACAAAAGTGCCTCGTCCAACATCTTGACCTGTCAATCTTATTGGATGCTTTTCTAACAGTAAACTTGCATAAGCAAGGTTCTCGGCAAATCCCCAATCTAACGGCAATGCGCCTGCAGCCATTTTTCGACGGTTTTCCATCACTTTAGCTACTCTGGGGTGTAATTCAAATCCATTAGGTAGTCTTTGCATTCTATCATTGCAAAAACGTAAATAATCCATTGAGATAGACGTGTTATAGGGCGCATCCCACGAGGTATTTAAAAACTTATACCATTGATTAGTATAAGAATATTCAGGATTTGGTAGAATAGGACGTGATACAACCTCACCTGCTTCCAAAAGTTTTTGATAGTCTTGCTCCATTTTAAGTGCGTCTTCTGTACTTAGCACTTTTTCATTGATAAGTTGTTCAGCATAAAGTTTCCGAGTTGTTTTATGCTTACGAATTTTTTTATACATCAACGGTTGAGTTGCCGCAGGTTCATCCGCTTCATTATGTCCCAATCGTCTATAACAAATCAGATCGATAACAACGTCTTTATTAAAGGTCATCCTATAGTCTAAAGCTAGTTTAGTTACAAAAATAACTGCCTCAGGATCATCACCATTTACATGGAAAACAGGAGCCTGAATCATGCTAGCAACATCAGTACAATACAGAGTTGACCTAGCATCTAAAGGATTGCTGGTGGTAAAACCAATTTGATTATTAATGACGACATGCACAGTCCCTCCTGTACTGAAGGCACGAGTTTGAGACATGTTTAATGTCTCCATTACTATTCCTTGTCCAGAAAAGGCTGCATCACCATGTATTAAAACCGGTATAACTGTGCTTATACCTTCATCCCCTGCCCTATCTTGACGAGCTCTTACCGAACCCTCTACAACAGGATTTATAATTTCTAAATGCGAGGGATTAAATGCTAATGTTACATGTACTGGACCACCAGGAGTTTGTAGGTTAGAGGAAAAACCCATGTGATATTTAACATCACCTGAACGAGCTCCAGGTAATAACGAAGAAGTACCCTCGAATTCATCAAATAAAGTAGCAGGGCTTTTTCCAAGAATATTCACTAAAACATTTAAACGCCCTCTATGGGCCATGCCAATTACAATTTCTTTAACACCTTTTTGACCTGAATTTTGTATCAATTCGTCAAGTATAGGGATTAATGATTCTCCACCTTCCAAAGAAAACCGTTTTTGACCAACAAATCGATGATGAAGATGGCTCTCAATACCTTCAGCGGCAGTTAATAGTTTGAGTATTTCATATTTTTGTTCAGAATTTAAAGAAACCTTTGCTTTAGTTGTTTCTAAGCGATTAATAAGCCAACGTCGAATTTGTGTATCAACAATATGCATGAATTCAGAGCCAATACTTGAACAATAAATGGCTCGTAAATTTTCAATGATATTACGTAACGGTAATCGATCGACTCCACCTTGAATGGCACCAGTATCAAATAAAGTATCCATATCAAGTTCAGTTAAACCATAATATGACGGATCCATATCTGAAGCTGGTTGAGTAGTCTTTCCTAGTGGATTACTATTGGCAATTTGATGGCCCCGTACTCTATAGTGATTAATGAGTCTTGAGACAGCAGCCTGTTTTTTTACACTTTCTTCGGTAAAGCCTTGTAATTGAGCTAAACGACGATGTGATTGAGTAGCTAATTCTGCAAATCTTTCTACAACAGGGCTATGAGGGGCTTCGTACGCGATACCTTGTTGAATTTCTCTAAATTGTTTTTGCCAACTGACTTCCACAGACTCAGGATCATCTAAATAGCGCTCATATAGATTTTCTATATAAGTGGCGTTACTACCTTGCAAGGATGAAGAATTTTGAAAAAGTTTGTTCAGGTTACTCATTAGTGGTATCCAATTTATTCAGATGCGTATTTTAAAAAAATTCAGCTAAGTTACAGTAAAAGCGAAAGAAATTGTTAGTGAAATACAATTTTAGTCATGAGATTATTTATAACTACGATTTATAAATTCAGCAATAAATAAAATGTTATCAATAGAATAAGCAGGTAGGCGCATTTTTACAAGAGATTAAGCGTGTTGTGTTATAAAATAGTTATAACAAATAGCAATTAAAGTTATTTTATTTTTCTATTGGCATACTAATTATATTAAATGTCATTTAAATTAAGCATTACTAGTGGAGTTAAATAATGCGCATTATCTTATTAGGAAGCCCAGGCTCTGGGAAAGGAACACAAGCACAGTTTATTACTGAAAAATACTCGATACCGCAAATTTCTACCGGAGACATGTTGCGTGCAGCGGTTCGTGCAGGTACAGCCTTGGGTTTAGAAGCAAAAAAAATCATGGATGCCGGCGGATTGGTTTCAGATGATCTAATTTTAGGTTTAATTAAAGATCGTATCGCTCAAAATGATTGCAGTAATGGTTTTTTGTTAGATGGTTTCCCCCGCACTATTGCACAAGCTGAGGGGTTAGAAGTTATGGGCATCACTATTGATTTTGTCATTGAAATTAATGTGGCTGATGAAGAAATTGTTACGCGTATTGAAGGTAGACGCGTACATCCAGAATCTGGTAGAAGTTATCACATTAAATTTAACCCACCAAAAGTATCAGGTGTTGACGACATTTCTGGTGAGCCTCTTATCCAAAGAGATGATGATAAGGAAGAAACCGTAAGAAAACGTTTAGCTGTTTATCACGCTCAAACCAGACCTTTAGTAGATTTTTATTCTGCAGCAGATAAACAAGTAAAGTTTGCGTCGATTTCTGGTGTAGGATCCGTCGAAGAGATCACCAGTAAAGTTTTTTCTATTTTAGGTTAAGAGTTAATCTATATAAAGTTAGTCAGTTATAGAGACATTAAGAGTCTCCTTTTCAATTAAGGATAATAATTAATATGAGTAAAGTCTATAACGTTGCAGTAGTAGGCGCAACGGGGGCAGTTGGCGAGGCTATGTTAGCCATTCTAGAAGAACGAAACTTTCCAGTAGGTGAAGTTTATGCTTTGGCTAGTAGTAATTCGGTAGGAAAACGTATTCCATTTAAAAATGGCTCATTAAGAGTTGAGGACTTAGCTACTTTTGATTTCTCAAAAGCTCAAATTGGATTATTCTCACCTGGGGCTTCTATATCTGAAAAATACGCCCCAATAGCTGCTGCTGCAGGTTGTGTTGTAATCGATAACACTTCACAGTTCAGATATGAAGATGATATTCCACTGGTTGTACCTGAAGTTAATCCTGAAAAAGTAGCTGAATACGTCAATAGAGGGATTATTGCCAATCCAAATTGCTCCACTATACAAATGTTAGTGGCTTTAAAACCAATATATGATGCAGTAGGCATTAGTCGAATTAATGTTAGCACCTATCAAGCAGTATCCGGTACAGGTAAAGAAGCGATTGAAGAGTTAAGCAAACAAACTCTTAGCTTATTAAACTTACAGCCAATCTCTTCTAAAGTTTATCCAAAACAAATTGCATTCAATGTATTACCTCAAATTGATGTGTTTATGGACAATGGGTACACTAAAGAGGAAATGAAAATGGTATGGGAAACCCAAAAGATTTTGGGTGATAATAAAGTATTAGTGAATGCAACTGCTGTTCGTGTACCTGTTTTCTTTGGACACTCAGAAGCAGTACATATCGAAACAATTGACAAAATTAGTTCTGAAAAAGTAAAAGAATTACTTAAAAATGCACCAGGGGTAACTGTCATTGATGAGCGCGTCGATGGTGGGTATCCAACTGCAGTTACTGATTCGTCTGGGAATGATGATGTTTTTGTTGGACGAATTAGAGAAGATATCTCTCACCCTAAAGGCATTGATTTGTGGGTGGTTGGTGATAATGTCAGAAAAGGAGCCGCTCTTAATAGTGTGCAAATAGCAGAATTATTAATCAAAAATTACCTATAAAAACCTATAATGTTTATCTGACAGTCAACTTTTTAGTTACTGTCAGAATAAGCTTTTGTTGTTTAGCTAGAAAGGGATGTCGTCATCATATGGTGCATCATAAGTTTCTACATTAGGTGATTGTTTTATAGTTGATTTATCACGAGGTGTCATAGATGTATTGGTCTCGCTTTTTTTACCTATCAAATCAATAATATTGGCATTAAGTTCAAGACTTGTTTTTGTGACGCCATCATTTCCAGTATATTCACTTTGAGAAAGTTCACCAGAAACAAAAACTTGTTGACCTTTTTTAAGATAGTTTTGCAACTGACCTTCAGCTCGTTTTCCAAATAGCACAACACGTATCCATAACGTCTGTTGTTTATCACCAAAACCAATATTGTTGGCTACTGTTACATTTAAAATAGCCATCCCAGAAGGTGCATATCTAACTTCTGCATCCCTACCAACCGTACCAGTAAAGCTAAAAACATTACTCATTTTACAAATCTCGAAAGTATTAAATTTTAATAGCTATATGTCTTTTAGCTATAACAGTAAGGATGGATAAAAAGCGTAGAAGAGCAACACACTTCTCCCCTACGCTATTATGTTAATTAAAAGTTGAACCAGGAGTTGGTGGTAATACAGGCATAGTTTGTTTAGGAAATTGACCTGTTAAGCCATTTAAGAAAGCAACGATATCAGCTAATTCTTCTTTACTTAGCTCTTTATCTAATTGAGTTTTAGCCATAATAGTGACTGCCTCATCTAACGTTTTTACTGAGCCATTATGAAAATATGGCGCAGTTAAAGCGATATTACGTAAAGTCGGCACTTTAAATAAATGCTCATCACTTTCCTTTTTAGTCACTTCAGCTAAACCTTTATCATCTTTGAAATGATATTTAGCGGCATAAACTGGATTGCTATGTATTGGGAACTGTTGAAACATACCAGGGCCATTGAATGCTGGTCCGCTATGACATGATGTACAACCCAATGATTGAACTTTATCCATGCCTCGCACTTGTTGAGCAGTTAGTGCAGATTTGTCACCGGCAACATAACGGTCATAAGGACTATTAGGAGTAATTAATGTTCTTTCATAAGCAGCAATTGCCTTGGTTGCATTATCTTTAGATATGGCATTCTTACCAAATGCAGTTTCAAATGCAACTTGATAACCTTCAATTGTTTTTAATCTTGCAACAACATCATCCCAACTTTTCATGCCCATTTCAATTGGATTTGTCACGGGGCCTGCAGCCTGTGCTTCTAAACTTGCAGCTCGGCCATCCCAGAACTGAACTGCATTAAATGCAGCGTTCCAAACTGTAGGCGCACTACGACCGCCAGTTTGACCATTTACACCCATCGAGTTCGGTCTATTATCTTCACCACCTAGCATAGTGTTATGACATGAAGCACAAGAAACTGTTCCAGTCGAAGACAATCGTGGGTCATGATAAAGCATTTTGCCTAATTCTACTTTTTCATCAGTAGTTGGATTATCAGCGGGGGCGGGTACTGAAGTAGGTAAAGTTTCCCAAGCAGCAGCCACGGATATTGAACTAACTAACGCTAGTGTAGTGACTAGCGATCTAATTTTAAACATACTTTTCTCCAAATTTTATTATAGTTTTATTAAGAACGGTTATTTATGCTTCTAAAGGTCAATTAAACGTTACTATCGAGGAATTTTAAATATAAATTCATCAATATACAATCTAATTACATTTTAGCATTGAGTTGACGTACAGCATTATTTTTATAAACACTATTGCCAACCGTAATACCATTTGTTCTTATCTCGCAATTCTTGCCAACTAACTTCACATTCTCGATTATTAATAACAGCCTCTATAACGCAACTTGATATTTCATCCAGTTCGTTTCTGATAACTCGGGTCACAATGAAGTGTTTTTCCTTATTAGTTGGATTTACGGCTGTCCATTTACTCAATAATAATTTATTGGGATTAATCTGATTGCTAACTTTTTTATTCATGTTTTTTTAATACATCTTTAAGTGCTACAGATATATCAGTAAATTGAAACTGAAAATTAATAGCTTCCAATCTCTTGGGTAATACACGTTGACTACCCAATAACAACGAGGACATTTCACCCAATAGTACAAGCAGAAATGGTTTAGGTAGTGGAATGACAGCAAATCTATTTAAACTTTTAGCTAAAACTTGGGTAAATTCATAATTTGTGACTGGATGTGGTGCAGTTGCATTATATGCATAACACATGCTTTGATCATTTATCATTCTTAACACTATACCGATCCAGTCATTGATGTGTATCCATGACATCCATTGTTGGCCTGATCCCATCTTTCCGCCCAGACCTATCTTAAATGGCAATATCATGCTTTTTAAAAATCCCCCACCTGAACCAATAACTAACCCTGTGCGTATTAAACACACCCTGATACCTAATTCTGCAACTTTTAAGGCTTCATTTTCCCAGTCAGCACACAATTGTTGAGAAAAATCAGAACGACTTATCGTATCTTCACTCACTATGTTATCACCCTGTTCTCCGTAATAACCAATAGCAGATCCACTGATAAAAAGTTTTGGTTTTTCGCGTAACTCTCTAATTTTATTTACTAATTTATTTGTCGTACTTATTCGACTATCTCTGAGTAATGCTTTTCGTTTTTTTGTCCAATAACAACCGAAAATCGGTGCTCCCGCCAAATTAATAACAATATCAAATATATCGTTCTCTTTTATCTGGTCAATATTATTAATTATGTGTAAATCAAGTTCGAAATTTAAATGTTCTTTATCAATACGATGGGTTAATAATGTGATGTCATAGTTTAAATTTTTTAAAACTTTCACCAGTGCAGTCCCTAAAAAACCCGTTCCACCTGTTATGAGTACTTTCTGCATATTGACTCCCTCAATAAAACATATTGCGAATAATTAAATATTGTACATGTTTTGTTCAGCTATAAGTTGACAATAAAATATTGTCCGTTATGTTAATTACCAAGAAATAGAGCAGAACTTATAACTTTATACACTGAATTAGTAATGATTCCTAAAATTAGGCATTACAAAACGTCCTCCTCTGTAAACCCTCCTTAACCTTTGAAGGAGGGTCTTTTTTTAGGATAGAATACAATGAAGACTAACCTATCGTTCAATAAATATACTTTTTTAAAAATTTTAATAGAATTTAACTTTTACTGTGCAGTAGTTCTGTTAATTGGGGCTAGTTTTTTATCTATGTTAGACGAATACTCCGTATTTACCTTTAACGAAGACTTATATGGGGCGTTGGATAATAATTTACGCATGATTATGATCTATTTAGCCTTAACAGAGTGTGTAGTGTTATTTTATTGCTATATATCAAAAAGCTATCGTTTGATGATGCTGGTAGGTTTCTTTTTAATATTGATGATAGGTTCTATGGAATTTTATGGGGAAATAAATACCGTTGCAATCGATGAACATTTTCCGATATTCTTTTTATATACGGGTATTTCTCACATTCTTTTTGGAGTAATGGATGATATAGAGAAAAGAATATCAAGTAAAAATGACGATAACTATGAGGTTGGGTAGATTAACTAGCCAGAGTAAATAATATCGAACTTTTGCATTAAGAGTCCAATATCGGTTCTTTTTATATTTTTAGTATTAATAATTAAGTCTTTTTCATCAATTCCAAACTCCTGCATAGATTCATTTTCCACATATATTGTATTGACGTCGTACAATTGTAATGCAGCAAATATCGAACAGGTATCTTTTAAGTTTAAATCAGTGGTTTGCTGGTTTTTTTTCAAGTTGAACACACCAGCATCAACTAATAAAATGGAAACTGACTGATCAAATGCGGCTGTCGTTAAAATAACATCTAATGTTTCTTGTAAATAAACTCCGCTATGTGCTGCCCGACTAAGGATGAATAAATATTTTTTCATTTTATCAACCAAATACCAGAAATCTATCTGCCAACAAAGTTCCTTCCACCCATTGGCCTAAACCTGAAATTCTAAATCCATCTGCTAAATCATCATCTAATTTTCCCTGCCTATCTGATTCATCGGAAGACAATAAACCTCTGCGTTGTGAAGCTGAAATACAGACTACAAGATCTAGTTGATATTGATGTGCTAATAATGACCATTGTTTGGATAAGTTAAATTCATCATCCAGTGGCTTCGAGTATTTAAACGCGTTAAATATGCCCTCATGATAAAAAAATATTCGGAATATTTCATGACCTTGTTCCAAAGCGGTTTTAGTAAATTGGAAGGCAATTTGACTAACTGTTGAATGGTAAGGGCTAGCATTGATTTGAATTGCATATTTCATATAATTGATTATTCCAAATGAAGCAGAATGATATGAAGGTTTATTATAAATTTGGCTTATTCTATAATAGATCTAATATATTACGCCTTTTAACTAGCGTTATTCACGCACTTCATAGATAAAATGTTCAAACGCACAACGCTTTCAATCGCATTATGTCTTACACTCTTTCCAAACATTCAATATGCAGAGGAAATTACTAAAATAGATTTGCCAGATATGGGAGATTCTTCAGGTACATTAATTTCTCCTGCTGAAGAAAAGGAATTTGGCGAAGAGTTTTTTAGAAGTTTACATTCTCAGATCACAATTAATCAAGATCCTGAGATTCAAGAATATATTCAATCGATTGGACAAAAATTAACTGCGAATAGTGATGCGCCTAGTCATCCTTTTCATTTTTTTGTAGTCATGGAAAATGACATTAACGCGTTTGCTGGTCCCGGTGGCTATATTGGTGTTAACTCAGGATTAATTCTGATGACTGAGGCTGAGAGCGAATTAGCATCAGTTTTAGCTCACGAAATTTCACACGTCACCCAACGACATTTATTTCGTGCAGCTGAAGCAGCAGGCAGATTATCTATACCCAGCGCAGCAGGTATGTTGGCCGCTATATTGTTGGGAACACAATCTCCACAAATGGGCCAAGCGGCGATAATGGCTATCATGGGGGGGAATATCCAATTTCAAATTAACTTTACGCGTGAAAATGAAGAAGAAGCCGATCGTGTCGGTATGCAAACGTTATCTGCGTCCCAATTTGATCCACGTAGTATGCCTACGTTTTTTGAGCGCTTACAGCAAGCTACTCGGTATTATGGCCAATCGGTACCTGAATTCTTAAGAACTCACCCTGTAACCGCCTCACGTATTTCTGATACTCGAGGAAGAGCCGAGACGTATCCTTACAAACAATACCCCGATTCACTTCCTTATCAGTTAACGAAGGCAAAAATACGCGTAATTACTGATACAGACCCCAAAAAAAATGCTTCTAAAGAATACTTTAACACTAGAATTTCTTTGGGCACACTTGAACAACGAACAGTTTCAAAGTATGGCCTAGGATTAGTTGCTTTAAAGACGGAAAAATACAAAGAATCGGAAAGTATCTTCCAGGAACTTATTCGTGACTATCCAGAACAATCTCAATATGCCAGCGCATTAGCTAGTGCGGCATACGATGCTCACAATTACCAACTTGCGGTATCACGCTATCAAAAATTAGTGAGTCAATTCCCTGATAACGATGCTATCAAACTTGAGTATATTGCAGCCTTATTAAAAGTAAAAAAATCAGATATGGCTAGAACACTCTTACTCTCATTAAGTTATCAAATACATCGGATACCGGTTTATTGGGAACTATTAGGACAGGTATACAGTGATTTAAATCAACCCGCTGAATCCCATCGATATTTAGCAGAATATTACTTTGCCATGGGACAAACCCAAGATGCAATTCTACAAATTAAATTAGCTCAAAGCTCTCCTGGTCTAAATTTTCAACTCTCATCTATTTTAAATGAAAGAATCAACTTCTTTTATAATCAACAAGCTGAAGCAAAGCGTAGTCGATAATTTATTTCTACTAGCGTATTTCTCCGTGATTTAAATCTTGTAACCAATCACGCCATATCGACATTAATATAGCCATTAAAGCGGGGCCTAAAAAAAGACCCAGCATCCCAAAGGCTTCCATGCCACCAAATATGCCCAATAACGTCCATAAAAAGGGTAATTTAACGGCACCTCCAATTAATGCTGGGCGGACATAATTATCAGCGATGAGCGTTAGTAGCATGCCGTATATAAATAAACTGCTTGCTTCTATGGGGTGTCCCTGAGCAACAAGGACGACTGAACAGGCGCTAAAAATTATTTTTGCAGCAAAAGGGATCATGGCAAAGATGCCCGTAATAGCCCCTAAAATTGCAGGATTTTCTAACCCAACAACTGTATACCCTGCTCCCATTAAGAGGCCTTTACCTAGACCTACAACTAACATGCCATTTACCGTAGATCTAACTGCAGACTTAGCATGCAAGGTATACCGATAACCTTTATCACCGAATAGTTTTTGGCTAGAATCTAAAATTTGTTGCCCCAGTTTATGACCATGTTGATAGACAAATAACAAAGTGAGCAAGATAATTAAGAATCCAAAAAAGTGTTGAATTAATTGATTAGCAAAGTCTTTTGTAAAATGAAAAATACTGCTCGTGTCTATCCAGTGTAAAACGTTTTTAGAGGCTGAAGCACTACCGAGTTGTCTTAACCAATAGTCTTTTACACTTGTCCCTATCCATGGCAAATTTCCTACCCAGCTAGGGCAAGGTATTCCATTTACATCAGCTGCCTCGAAGAGTTGACCTAAATTTTGTCCTTCAGTCACTAAGCGAATTAAACCATAACCAACAGGCACAAAAATAAAAGCGGCAAGCAGTAACGTTAATCCTAAACCGACCCAAGTTTCTTTATGACGACAGTGGGTTATTGACAGTAATCTTTGATATAAAGGCCACGTTGAAATGGCAAGAACAACTGCCCACGCTAATAAATCAAGGAATCCATGTATGACCCATGCACCTAATACAAGTAAAAATAATCCACCTATAAAACAGGCGCGCTTTTGGGTATAAGTAGTCATTACATCTAATCAGTAAAATAAATAACTTATTTTATTAGACCTGAGCGTCAATAATATGACAGAACTATATTATTACTTTGGATTTGTAAGATTTTTCAAACAATATAACGACCAATAAATAACTAGTCAGTAATAAGCTAGAAACTTCCCATGGTTTTTGCCAAGTAAAGTAATTTGGAAAGTGATCTTGAGCAGTAAACAAACATACTCCTAGACCGATATAACCCAAAATATGTTTAAGATCATAGTCCACAGGGTAGTATCTTCGCCCGAGTAAGTAAGACACCAGTGTCATAAAAAAATAACATACTAAAGTAGCCCAAGCTGAACCCATATAGCCCAATAAGGGTATCCACCAAATATTAAGAGCAACTGTAATCAATGCCCCCGAAACAGAAACAAATGCACCTAATAAAGTTTTATCCGTTAACTTATACCAAATAGATAAATTAACGTAGATACCTAAAAATAAATTAGCCACCAATAAGATAGGCACTACTTTAAGCCCAACTCTAAATTCTTCACCTAAGAAATACTTAAAAAAATCTATATACAAAGTAACCAATAAAAAGATAAATACACAAAAAATAACGAAATACTTAAGAACTTTCGCATAAATTTCTTTTGCATCATTCTTATCAGCATAAGCAAAGAAAAAAGGTTCTGCGGCAAAACGAAATGCTTGTATAAACAGTGTCATTAAAATAGATAATTTATAACAAGCGCTATAGATGCCTAGCATCTGTATATTGGTTTTAATATCATAGGGTAAAAGAAATTTTAATAATGCTCTATCTAACATTTCGTTAATAATACCGGCGAAACCAATCACGACCATAGGTAAAGAATAACGCAACATTTTAAGAAATAAATCACCATTAAATCCCCAGCGTAGCCCTAATAATTGGGGAAATAGTACGATAAACTTAAAAGCACTCGCCATTAAATTTGCCAGAAAAATATAAGTAATACCCAATTCAGGGTTATAAACTACTCTTAACCAAGAGCGTGGGTTTAATGCTAATTCCTTTGGACAATACACAATAAAAAACAAGCTTAATAGAACCGTAATTAAAATTTCACTAATTTTTATGCCGGCAAATAAGAAGGCTTTGTTCTCCGCACGTAAGCGCGCAAAAGGAATAGCTGCAATGGCATCAAAAGTTAAGATTGCACTAAAGCATAAGACATATTCTGGATGTGAGCTATAATTTAGAGCCGCAGATAATTGATTATTAACAACAATAATAATACCTAGAAAAAAAAGATTAATCAAAAGTACAAATAACAAAGCAGTTGAATAAGCTACATCATGATGGCTATTAGCTTTATCGTGAAATCGAAAATACCCCGTCTCAAAACCAAACAACAATAATACAGAAAAAAAACCCGCATAGGCGTAGAACTCAGAGACGACACCGTATTCAGTTGCAGAAAAATAATAGGTATAAAGCGGGACTAATAAATAATTTAAAAACCGACCGAAGATGCTACTCAGTCCATATATTGCAGTTTGTGAAACTAGTTTTTTAATAACACTCATAACATTGAATTGACAGCTAAGAGAGTAGTTCCCAAATGGGCGTAATAGTAAGTGGTAATTGTGCAATACGGCCCAGTTCTACATATGGATTAGAGTCGTTGTGAAAGTCTGAGCCAACAGAACCAGCTAATTCGAAGTCTTTGGCATATTTAGCGACTAAACGTATTTCATCTTGATTGATTCTACTGGTGATGACTTCAATACCATGACCACCAAAAGATTTGAATTCATTCAACAAACGTTTAATATATTTAGCTGATAATTTATAGCGTAATGGATGTGCAATAACCGCCATGCCGCCTGCTCCCGTAATCCATTTAACAACCGCTTCTAATTCTGGCCAGATGGTCGGCACAAAAGCAGATTTACCCTGACCTAAATAACGATCAAAAGCTTCTTGCTGAGTATCTACGTGCTTTTGAGAGAGTAAAAAATCAGCAAAATGTGTACGAGTTATCATGCCATCTCCTGCTGCTGCTTTAACAGACTCTAAAGCACCAAAGATCCTTTTTTTCTCTAATTTTTCGGCAATTTTTTCACATCGCTCATAACGTAAGGTCTGTAAATGATCAGTGATTTCAACTAAGGGTTGATAGGTTGGATCAATACCCAATCCAACAATATGTAAACAATTTTTTTGCCAATTTGATGAAAGTTCAATGCCAGGAATAAAATTAATACCTATAGACTCAGCCGTTTTTTTAGCAACAGCTAACCCTGCTACGGTATCGTGATCTGTAAGTGCAAGCGTTGTGACACCTTGTTGTTGTGCTCTTAGAACTAAATTTTCTGGTGTGAAAGCACCATCTGATGCGGTTGAATGGCAATGTAAATCATAAACTTCTGTCATTACTGGTTGTATATTCATCATTGGTACTCGCCATAAAGTTTGGCGTAAAGTCCATTTTGATTAATCAGCGTTTCATGATGACCTTGTTCGCAAATAACGCCATCTTCAAACACATAAACATGGTCAGCTTGCCTAACAGCGCTTAAGCGATGAGCAATAATAAGGGTGGTTCGACCTTTTAAAAACTCCGCCATTGCCAAATGAAGTTTATGTTCAGTTTCAGAATCTAAAGCAGATGTGGCTTCGTCTAAAATTACAACTTTAGGATCTGCTACTACCATACGGGCAATAGCCATACGTTGTCTTTGTCCTCCTGATAAGCGCATACCTAAGCGCCCTACGATAGTATCAAGTCCTGATTCTAAATCCTTTACAGTATCGTACAATTGAGCTATTTCTAACGCTTTCCATAACGTATCATCAGACACCATTTTACCTAAAGTAAGGTTGGCTCTAATAGTATCGTTAAATAAAACAGGGTGTTGCAATACAGTGACTACATTTTCTCTAACGATATCAAGTCCTATTTCTTCAATCGGAACACCATTAAATCTAATGTGTCCTGAACTAGGTAAATACACACCAATGAGAGTTTGTATTAAAGTAGATTTACCACCACCACTTGCACCAACCAAGGCTATTTTTTCTCCTGCTTTAATCGTTAGATTAATTCCATTTAGAATTTTTTCTTGACCGTAACTAAAGTGAAGATTATCAATGCCAATTGATACTGTTTTAATGTTGAAGAAAGGATTATGAATATGAGGGTAAAGTGGCTCTTGCTTTAGTGCAGTTAACCGATTTATTCTGTGTAATGCCGCTTTTGCAGCAAAAAAAGCATATTGAATGCCTAATATTTCTTGTACGGGAGCCATCATAAACCAGAGATATCCGAATACGGCCAGCATTTCACCAATACTTAAGTCGGAATAGAACACCATTAACATGGCAACCGCTCTAAAAATATCAAAACCAAATAAAAATACTAAAAAACTTAAGCGGGATGCGGCATCACTTTTCCAAGCATAGGCGGCTGAGAAGTCTTTAACAGATCTTGCTGACTCAATGAGTGCTTTACAATAGTACTGCTCCCTATTACTGGCTCTGATCTGGTGTATAGCTTCTAAAGTTTCAGTTAATGACTGTTGGAAAACTTCGTAAGCAGAATTTTCTTTAGCCTTTAAATCTTTAACGCGCGAACCAACAAGGCGAGTTAAATAGATAACCACAGGGTTTAACAACAAGATAAACAAACCTAATTGCCAATGCATCCACAGCAAAATAACCGCAGTACCTATGATGGTCAATAAAGCAACTAATAATCGACTTACTGTCGTACCAATAAATGTATCGATTGTATCTAAATCTTTGACTAAATAACTGACCACGCTGCCAGAACCCAAGCTTTCATATTCTGACATTGAAATAGTCTGTAAATGACTGATTAGATTTCTACGTAGCCGAAAGATAATATCTTTAGAAATGCAGGAAAAATGACGCGCTTGAATAATATTAAATGCACTGGCAATTAGTCTCAATAAAAGACTCACCACCAAAATAACTGAAATATACAAGACTGGGAGCTGCCACTCAACAGGAGACCATCGATTAATAAAAGTAATAACCCAACCGGGCTTGTTTAATAAGACTTCATCAACCAATAAAGGCATTAATAACGGTACAGGTACACTGGCTACGGTTGCTAGTAAGGCAATAATATGGGAATAAATCAGAGTTTTCTTGTGCTCTAAGGCAATTTTATAAATGCCTTTCCATGTGTAAATCGATTGATTTGATTTTAGTTGCACAAAAACAGAGAGTTATTAGGTTATATTTTATGAATTATAACACTTTAAAGACTGCTGTATCAGCAACATATTAGATACACAGCACGCCACTTAATAGTCAATTAACAAGTGGCGTGCTGTTATATAAGAAGTTTACTTAAAGTTTAAGCAGAAGCTAATAATTCAGCAACAATGGCATCACCCATTTCTACAGTGCCGCAAATAGAATCAGGATTAATGTCTTTAGTCACATATTTACCTTCAATAACTACTTTTTCTACCGCTGCTTTCACTCTATCAGCCGCTTTAGTTTCACCTAAATAATTTAGCATCATCACACCCGCCATAATAACAGCGATAGGGTTAGCTAAGTTTTTGCCTGCGATATCAGGTGCACTGCCATGTACCGCTTCAAATAAGGCAGCATCTGCACCAATATTAGCGCCAGGTATTAAACCTAAACCACCCACTAATCCAGCGGTAAGATCCGATAAAATATCACCAAACATATTTGTTGTTACAACGACATCAAATTGTTGAGGATTCATTACCATATGCATACAA
>CAIXDX010000229.1 GCA_903918335.1 uncultured Methylococcaceae bacterium
AGTCGTTTAGTGGCTTCAATATATTCCGGGGCCGCTGTTTTGTGAACCTTAATTCCTTCTTGTGTTGTACTGAGGTTGTAGCGAACCAAAATATTTATTTCATCTACAAGGTCTTGTGTGTATGGCATTATTATTCCTTAAATTCATCACTAGAGGCTGACATAATAAAACTATTTCCACTAACTGAGTAAGTTTTTTTGATTAATTGATTTGAACAGGTGTTAATTAGTAGCGTTTAACAGTCGGATCACATTGAGAGGACCATGCATCAATGCCACCTGATAAATTAGCTACATTCTTAAAGCCTGAGTGTACAAGGTAGCTGGCGGCTTGTTGGCTTCTCATACCATGATGGCAAATGACAATAATTTCTTGTTCAGGGTCTAGTTCACTTAATCGGTCAGGCACTTGTCTAAGAGGAATTAATACGCTATTGGCAATGTGTGTATAGTCGAATTCATTGACTTCACGTACATCTAATAAAAATAATTTTTTATTCTGTGCTAGTTTTTGCTGTAGGTCAGTTGCAGATAGCTGTTTTACTGTCATAGGAATCCTTTGGTAATTTCTCAAGAGGGTAATTAATAATCCGGGTTAAGTTTAATTTAGCAACAAAAGAGTAATAATGCCAATAAAACTTGCTAATTAGGGCGCATTCTGATAAAAATATCCGGTTTTTATTTATCCAGTCTTTAGGAGTTAATGGATGACAGAAAGTACCAAATCGACTGCTTCTCCCTTCAGTTTTACGCCTTATGTTGAGGTGCAAGATGAAGAGTATATGAATGAGTCGCAATTAAAGCATTTCGAAGCAATCTTGAATAATTGGAAAGCAGAATTAATGCATGAAGTGGATCGTACTGTAACGCATATGAAAGACGATGCGGCTAATTTTCCTGACCCAAATGATCGTGCTACACAAGAGTCAGAGTTTAGTTTGGAACTAAGAACGCGTGATCGTGAACGTAAATTGATCAAAAAGATTGACGAGTCACTTAAGGAAATTGAATCAGGCGATTATGGCTTCTGTGAGGCGTGCGGTATTGAAATTGGTATTCGTCGTCTTGAAGCGCGTCCAACGGCTAGCCTTTGCATAGACTGCAAGACTTTAGATGAAATTAGGGAAAAACAAATGGGTTAAACACGTTTATCGTGTTTGATAAACCTGTTTATATCGGCCGGTTTGCCCCATCTCCTACCGGCCCCCTGCATTTAGGTTCCTTATATACCGCATTAGCTAGTTTTCTTGACGCCAAATCTAATCAGGGTCAATGGTTGTTGCGCATTGATGATCTTGATGTCCCCAGAAATATAACAGGCGCTGCTGCGCAAATTTTAAGTACGCTAGAGACTTTTGGTTTGCATTGGGATGCGTCCGTTGCATATCAGAGCGAATCTTTAAGTATCTATGAAAATGCGCTCACTAAATTAGCTGAAACTCAAACGATTTATACTTGTGTTTGTAGTCGCAAAACATTGGCTACTGAGGGTGATTGTCATTGCCTAGAAAAACAAATTGACCTTAATACTCTCCATGCTTACCGTGTTAGAACGGATCAACGACTGATCGAGTTTAATGATCGATTACAGGGAACCGTTATTAGCAACATGGCTGAGCAAGATGATTTTATATTAAAAAGAAAAGATCAAATTGTAGCTTATCAATTTGCCGTCGTTCTTGATGACGCTATCCAGGGTGTTACTCATGTGGTGCGGGGCTATGATTTATTAGAGTTGACGCCTAAACAAATTTATCTTCAAAAGCTCTTAGGTTTAGCAACGCCTGTGTATATGCATGTGCCTATCATCATGGATGCTCAGGGCTTTAAATTAAGTAAACAAACCTTAGCTGAAGCGGTTAGTTTAAAAGAGCCTCAGAAGATTATTTTTCAGTTATTGCAGTTATTAAGGCAAAGCCCACCACAGGCGCTTAAAACAGTCTGTCTGAGTGAGTTGTTAGAATGGGCGATTGAGCATTGGAATCCTGAGCATCTTAAAAGCTGTCATTCGATTAAGCAATTTGCCGAGCCGTCATGAATTTAGTAGGTATGCAGCACTTAGCGTTGCAAATTAAGCAATGGGGACAAGCCTTAGGCTTTCAGCAGGTTGGCATTACTGATACGGATTTATCTGAAGCAGAACAACACTTGCAAGCGTGGTTAGCTAAAGGCTATCAAGGTGAGATGGATTATATGCATCGACATGGGTTAAAACGCAGTCGCCCAGAGTTATTACATGAAGGTACGGTTCGCGTAATTTCAGTGCGCATGGATTATCAAACTGATGCCGCAGGCTTAATGCATCAGCAATTAACTGATCCCACCGCAGCCTATATTTCTCGATATGCATTAGGACGAGATTATCACAAATTAATGCGTAATCGTTTGCAAAAGTTAGTCGATAAAATCCATGCAGAACTCAACTTATCAGCAGACGCCGATGTGTTTAAATTAGACATGCGCCCGTTTGTAGACAGTGCGCCGGTATTAGAAAAAGCCTTAGCAGAAAAAGCTGGCTTAGGCTGGATAGGTAAGCATAGTAATGTCATTAACCGCAAAGCCGGTTCATGGTTTTTTTTAGGAGAAATTTATACCGCATTACCCTTGCCGATCGATGAAACCAGCACGGCCCATTGTGGGGATTGCACAGCGTGTCTCAGTATTTGCCCTACCCAAGCCATCGTTGCGCCGTATCAAGTGGATGCGCGTCGTTGCGTGTCTTATTTAACCATAGAGCTGCATGGAGCAATACCTGAAGAATATCGACCTTTAATAGGCAATCGTATATACGGCTGTGATGATTGCCAGGTGATTTGTCCTTGGAATCGCTTTGCAAAGCTGACAGCAGAGGCGGATTTTAATCCGAGACGACAATTAAACACCCAACAATTATTGGATGTGTTTGCATGGACAGAAGAAGTGTTCTTATTAAATACCGAAGGTTCAGCTATTCGCCGTATAGGTTATCAGCGCTGGTTAAGGAATATTGCAGTGGCCTTAGGGAATGCTCCCAAGTCTGCCGAGGTAAGAGTCGCACTGACTGAAAAACTTAAAGACTGCTCAGACTTGGTCGAAGAACATGTGCTGTGGGCTTTAGCTCAGCAACAATAAATCCCCCCTATCATTAATCTAGTAGAGTTATGATAGGGAGGCGGGGACGTTAAGTTAAGCTGCTACGGCTTGTTTATCTGATGCACTAAAAAAATTCTTAAAGTACGGCATAAAGCTAACGGTAGTAGGAATTGAATAGAAGCAATAAATAGCTGCTGCTTCACCGGTTGAAACACCAAACACCCACTGGGGCATAAATAAGGTCATTAACGCCATGAAACAATGGTAACTGGCAATTTTATAGTTATGTTTCCAAACAAAGCCACTGAGTGCCAAGCCAAATAATGAACCATGGGTGACAATAGTGCCAAAGGCGCTGGTGATATGATAACCAATG
>CAIXDX010000230.1 GCA_903918335.1 uncultured Methylococcaceae bacterium
AGAAATAAACTATGCATCAAGGATATATCAGCATAGGCAGCAATATAGACAAGGATAAACACATTCCCGCCAGTTTAGATGCGCTTAAAATCCACTTTGGCACACTGACTATTTCAAGTATCTACGAATCAGAAGCCGTTGGATTTATAGGGGACACTTTTTACAACTTGATTGTAGGATTTAAATCGACATTAGAAGTTAAAGAAGTCGCAAAGACACTACGACAAATTGAATTAGAGAATGGTCGTTCTCGTGACAGCCAAAAGTTCTCATCACGGACCTTAGATTTAGACCTTATACTCTACGATGATTTGATTATTAATGATGGAAGATTACAAATCCCACGTGACGAAATAGAACGTTATGCATTTGTACTAGAACCCCTAGCTGAAATAGCGCCTAATCTAAAACACCCTATCAGCCAACAAACTTATGCAACTATTTGGCTAAACTATGACAAATCAAAGTTAAGTCAAAAACGCATTACCCCCAATTGGACACTCTAATTCACAACACTACTAAATACTAGCCCATTGATTAACAAAACAATGTTCTGCCGCCATCAATTGTCAAAACTTGTCCTGTCATATAATTCGCATTTTCAATTAAAAAACTTACCGCTTTAGCAATATCTTCTGGTTGACCCTGACGCTTCAACACAACCCTCTGCAGAATTTCTTGTTGCTGATCCACTGACTCTAATGCCTCGGGCCAAATAATCGCACCTGGGGCAATTGCATTTACCCTGACATCTGGCCCTAACTCTCTTGCCAGAATCTTAGTCATCGCCACTAATCCGGCTTTCGCAATACTATAAACAGGGTAGTTTTTTAGCCCCCTTTCTGCATGAATATCTACAATATTAACGACACATCCTTGATTTCTTGCTAATGTTTTCGACAACGCCTTTACTAAGAAAAAAGGCGCCTTCAAATTACTTCCTAACAAATCATCCCATTCGTGCTCAGTAACATCAGAAATTGCTGTTGGATAAAAAGACGAAGCATTATTTATTAACACATCTAATCCTCCCCAAACATCAGAGGCCTTATTCGCCAAAGCTTCCAATTCTGTATTATTCGTTAACTCAGCTTGCATCGTAACAGCAGAATTAGGTCTTAAATTATTTAAATCCTCACATAATGCAAAAGCCTCAGCTTCGGAAGATCTATAATGCAGAAAAACATTACAACCTTGATTATGTAACAACCTCGCACAAGCTGCGCCAATTCGCTTTGCTGCCCCTGTTATCAAAACATTTTTTTGCATATTATCAACAACTCCACTCAATAAATTAAACCAAAAGCATTCATAAAACAGAATGATTTTCAAAACATAGTAAAGCACAAACTACACTTATAATTTAAATACCCATACCTATGATTAAGAATTATTATTCACTCGTACTACCGACTAAAATTAACATTTAGTAAACACACTATTTCTGATAACCTATTCAGATAATAAACAAAGCAAAAATCATCACAAACGTAATTTAAACTTTACATAAGCACTTTAATACGAGGAATAACATGAGCGAGCTTACAAAAAAATTATTCAACTATTTCTTAATAGGAACGTTTTCTGTCATTCCGATAGTAGTTGTTTTACAAATCATTTTTTTCGTAAAAGATCTAATCTCCGATCTATTTAAAGTTGTTTATGCTTTTTCAGATAACTACTTATATACCGGTATATTTTTTGTATTTAGTTTTATCTTATTAATTTGGATTGGCAGCACAATTGCTGAAAAAGGTAGATCATGGGTTATACACATATTTGATTTAATTATTGGAAAAATTCCCTTTATAAGCACCGTTTATAGAGTAATTAAAAAAGTAATCAATATGTTTTCTTCACATGAGCAAACTATTGCAAAAGAAGTGGTATACGTTGAATATCCTAAAGATGGTATATGGGTACCGGCTTACGTCACCAATCGTTATGAAAATAAATATGTATTATTTATTCCCACTTCACCCAACCCTACATCAGGCTTTACTATCATTGTTGATAAATCAAAATTGATTAAATCTGCTATGGATATTGAAGAAGCAACTAGCTTTATCGTAAGTGTGGGTGTTGATTTCAATAAATCTGCAGAAACAATTAACTTACCCTAAGCAACGTTAAACACATACGAGACAATGCAAAAATACCCTCTTTTTCTTTTATCAAGAGTAGAGGGTATTAAAATCTAAGGTAAGTTAAGACTCCAAATGATAAGCAACAATGCGCTCGACTTCTTTCTTTGAACCCAATACCAACGGCACTCGCTGGTGAATAGCAGAAGGTTTAATATCAAGAATACGCTCCCGTCCCGTTGAACATGCCCCACCCGCCTGTTCAATAATAAACGCCATTGGATTAGCTTCATACATTAGTCGCAACCGCCCTGCTTTGGAAGGGTCTTTAAAGTCGTAGGGATACATAAAAACTCCACCACGCGTTAAAATTCGATACACCTCTGCTACTAACGATGCTAACCAACGCATGTTAAAACTTTTACCCCGCGGACCTTCCACACCCTGCAAACACTCTTCCACATAGCGCTGCATAGGCTTTTCCCAAAAACGCTGATTAGACATATTGATAGCAAATTCACAGGTTTCTTCAGGAATAATAATAGTCGGATGCGTTAATATAAATTCACCTATTTCTTGATCTAAGGTAAAACCATTTACACCCTGCCCCGTCGTCAGTATCATCATAGTGGAAGGACCATATAAAACGAAACCCGCACAGACTTGCTCATGCCCCGGCCGCAAAAAATCACCTGTCGTCGGTTCTAGTCCTTCTTCACAACGCAAAATAGAAAATATAGTCCCTACGGTTAAATTCACATCAATATTAGATGACCCATCCAATGGGTCAAATAAAACCAAATACCTTCCCCTTGGGTATTGCCTTGGAATAGGGATAATTTCATCAATCTCTTCTGATGCCATACCTGCTAAGCAGCCATTCCAATTAAGCGACTTAACCATAATGTCATGAGTAATAATATCTAACTTCTTTTGTTCTTCACCCTGCACATTTTCGGACTCTGCACTTCCCAACACACCAATTAATGCACCTTGATTTACCAAGTGAGATATTTCTTTACATGCAGTAGCAATATTGTTGAGTAACACACTAAAAGTGCCTGAAGCATTTTTTAACTCGCGTTGTTGCTCAATAATAAATTGAGTCAACGTTACTTTATTTGTCATTACCTATTTCCTAAATAAAGTGTTGTAAATCTTATATGACAATATAATTCCAGCCAAGACCAGCGTAATCGCGTTAGCAATATAAATAGCTTCATCTTCTATTAAAATGCCATAAATTAACCAACAAAGAACACCCGTAGCAAAAAGGCTGTACATCCCTAAAGATAAGCCATTCGTATCTTTGGTTTTAATCGTTAAGATTGCTTGCGGTAAAAATGAAGCCGTAGTGCAAGTCGCTGCTACATAGCTGATAATTTCATGAGTTTCTAGCATTAAGGTACCTTATCGCTTTCTTATTTACAAACGTATCACTAAACCCCACGATAGCCAGACGTAATGGGGTAACGCCTATCACGACCAAAGGATCTACTAGTTATTTTTATACCGGGAGGCGATTGTCTACGCTTATATTCATTTCTATCCACTAGACTAATGGCCCTAACCACATCGGACTGACTAAATCCTGCAGCAATAATTTCATCGGCCGATTGATCTAACTCTACGTAACGCTCCAAAATAGGATCTAAAACATCATAAGGTGGCAAAGAGTCTGCATCCACTTGATCAGGCGCTAACTCTGCCGAAGGTGGACGGGTAATAACCCGCTCAGGAATAACAGCAGAAAGACTATTTCGATAATTTGCTAATTGATAAACCAACAACTTAGGCACGTCTTTAATGGGAGCAAACCCACCAGCCATATCACCATACAAAGTGGCATAACCTACACTCATTTCACTCTTATTTCCTGTAGTTAACAACAACTTACCTTTTTTATTAGACATTGCCATCAAAATAACACCTCGACAACGCGCCTGAATATTTTCTTCTGTGGTATCTTTAGCAGTCCCTTCAAAAACACCCGCCAACATGCCAGTAAAGGCTTCAACCGCAGGGGAAATTGGAATCACATGGTACTTTACCTCCAACGCCTCTGCTTCTGAAACGGCATCTTCATTACTCATATCTTGAGTATAGGCTGAAGGCATTAATACCACCTCAACCTTATCTGCTCCCAAAGCATCTACAGCTAAAGCTAAAACCAATGCTGAATCAATCCCCCCAGATAAGCCTAAAAGAGCACCTTGAAAACCATTCTTTCTAACATAATCTTTAATACCCAGCACTAAGGCTTTGTATTCACTGGAGATATAGTTATATAGCGGTGCGCAGTTAGCCTTTAATGGATTTACTCCATCAAATTCCACTAAACTAATTTGCTCTTTAAATTCTTCGGCTCTGAAAACAATCAGACCTTGAGAGTCAACAACAAAAGATGCCCCATCAAAAATCAATTCGTCTTGTCCACCCACTTGATTAACATAAATCAAAGGTAACTCAGCCTCTTTAACTTGCTGACAAATAATATCCTCGCGTTGATGCACTTTTCCTGCATTGAACGGAGACGCATTCAACGTTAACATTAATTCAGCGCCAGCCTCTTTATAAGTGTTTATAAAACCATCAGTCCAAACATCTTCACAAATAGATAAACCAATAAAAACGCCATTAAATTCAAAGACGCAGGGCACATTACCCGCTACAAAATAGCGCTGCTCATCAAATACGCCATAATTAGGTAGAAATTGCTTACGATAATTGGCAACAATGACACCTTGATACAACACAACTGCACTATTAAATAGTTGCTCACCTTTTGCCTCAGGGTACCCCACCACTATGGCAATATCAGTGATACGATCGGCTAATTCATAAATAGCATTATTTGCGTCAGTAATAAAATCCGCCCGCAATAATAAATCTTCTGCAGGATAACCAGTGATTGTTAACTCAGGAAAAACAACTAATTCGGCTTGTAATTGATCTCTCGCGTGTGTAGCAGCTTTGACAATAGCTTCTACATTTGCCTTTATATTTCCAACCACAAAGTTAATTTGGGCAATGGCAATTTTTAATGACATAAATAACTCTGACTTAACCTAAAAATAAGGGATGTACACCGCAGACAACATTATACTTAATTTTTTATATCTTATTGACCAAGACAATAAAACTCCCAAGCAACTTGCATTTATCATCTAAACTGGTATTTTTAGTAATAAGCACTAATAAAACCCATAATCTTTATACGTAAATATTTTGTCTATGTTTTGTATAAGTTTGTGATAGGATACAATTTTAAATACGATTAAAATCACTATGACTGTAACTAATGATGATACAGCGCAATACTTAATTAAGACAGTTTCTAAAAGATCTGGCGTAAAATCTGATCTTGTTAGAGCTTGGGAGCGCCGCTATCAAGCTGTTAGTCCTGTTCGCACATCAGGTGGCCACAGAGTTTATACAGATCAGGACATTGCTCGGTTAAAATTACTTAATCAAGCTACAAATAATGGTCACAGCATCAGCCAGATTGCCCAGCTATCATTGGATGATCTAAAACAATTGATCAAAAATGAATCCATTACAAACGCACTTGAACCGGCTGTTAATGAAACATCGATCAGAGACAAATATCAAATTGCAGAAGATTACAACAATAAATGTTATGCAGCCGTATTAGCGTTTGATGCTCAAGCATTAGAGTCGCACTTTGAAAATGCTATTGTCGAATTAGGATCAGAAGCTTTTATCGAGCTACTATTAAGTCCATTGCTATCTAAAATTGGTGAGCGATGGAAAACAGGTGAACTTAGACCCGTTCATGAACATATGACATCATCAGTGATTCGTTCACTGACTTATATTTTAAGAAACAACAATCCCTGCCCCGCAAACGCCCCCAGAATGATTGTTAGTACACCTATTGGACAATTACATGAACTAGGCGCTTTATTAGCCGCAATAATGGCTGAACTTTGTGGATGGCAAATAACTTATCTTGGAGCAAACCTACCCGCAGAAGAAATTGCCGCCGCCGTTAAATATACCAATGCTTGCGCGCTAACATTAAGCATCAGTTTCGCTAGTGAAGATAACATAGTTGCTAAAGAATTAAGACGCATAAAGAAATTAATTGGCAATGATGTTACTTTAATTGTAGGGGGGCGGGCTGCAAGTCATTACCAAGGTGTTTTATCTGAAATAGGCGTACCCAATATCCAAGGCTATTCACACTTTAAAGAGATTTTAAAACAACTCGCAGATCAACATCACAAAACAACCAACGGCTAATATCTCAGCTCAACCGACTAAATGACTTTCTGGACAAACAAGAAACTGACTGAAATGACACCCGAAGAATGGGAGTCACTATGTGATCATTGCGGAAAATGCTGCTTACACAAACTAGAAAATGAAGATACAGGGGAGATTTTCTTTACAGATGTGGCATGCAAATTACTTAAGATAAACACCTGTCAATGCACGCATTACAATCAACGCAATGAATTAGTTCCTGAGTGTCTTAATATCAGGAAGATGGACACTGCGAATTATGACTGGCTACCTTCCACTTGCGCCTACCGTTTATTAAACGATAATCAACCGCTACCTTCTTGGCACCCTTTAATAAAAGGCAATACCAAAGCCATGAAGAAAAAAGGCGTCTCTGTTAGCAATTACGCAATATCTGAATCTCCAAAATTAGATTTAGAAGATCACATTATTAATTGGATTATTTAATCCGGTTTAACATTTATACTGAAACCAGCACCATCAACCGTTTTTTTCTTTTCAATTTCTGGTTCTGGTGACGTGATAAAACTACCTTTCAATTCTAATGATCTAGGCTTTGTTTTAGCTTTTGTCTCAAAATAATCTGATGATTGATACTGTCCGTTGTTTTTATTATCTGTTGACGAATCAATATCTTTTTGATTATTTAAAGGGATAGACAAATCTAACGGTTTATAAAGAAGATCTGGCTCTATCTCTATCGGCGGAGTGATAATGACGTTTTTTTTTCTAGTTTTATGTTTAGCTCTAACTTTAGGGCTTTGATCAAGCACTATTGAAGTTGGCAAAGACTGAACAGCCTCATCAGAGATAACCTCAGCAATTACATTCGTACTTTGTGTACTGATATAAAAAACAGCCACAAATATAAAACTTAACAAAAGTTTACGATAAATTACCATACCAATATTCAACCCAATTTAATAATTGTAACTGAGCAAATTAAAAACTTTAATCTAACCTATTTAATGTCTCTTAAAAGAAAACACAAAGGTCGATGCACTTTGTGTTTTCAAGAGTTATTTCATCTTAGCATTAATAAACGCTTAGAGCTCATCACCAATTTCAGTTTTATAAAAAGGCCATTTCTTAACATGCAAATATTTTCTAATGGGTGTTTTAATAACTGATACACATAACGCGATAGAAAATAAACACCATACCGCTGCATACTCATTTGGATCTGACGTTGTAATATCCGAAATAAAAGGCCCAATCAAATAATGAAAACCTACAAACCGCCAAGAACCATATACCAACGGCAAACAGAATGAAACCACGATATACGTAAAAGCATGTAAACCCCAATTAAAACCAAACAACCATTTAACAGGATCTGACATCAAACCATTTAGAGGCATTTGCCAAGCAATATGCCAAGCACCCGAGGTTGAACACACATGAGGTCCACAGAAACCTTCGACGCCTACGTTACACGTACCCGCCCAAGCAAAGGGGTACATCTTAATTAGCATCACAACAGTACCAACAGCACACAGCGTATAGACTGTAGTCCGGATTTTTAACTTAACACTATTGGGAATAAAATACATCGCCACCATATTTACAAAGAATGGCTGGAAGGACACATGCAAATACCCAAGCAACGTTAATATCTGATTATTAGGATTGTCACATAAATCAATGTAAACATAAGTTGCTGCCTGCAACAACTCCATTAAAGCAAAATACGTTAACGGAATCCAAAGTTCTTTAGATTCTCCTTGCTTAATTGCTACATACGCTGCGGTACTAAGACCTACGACAGCTAGTACGCCTGACGCTTCTCCACTCCAACACATAAACCACTATCCCCCTTTTTATAATTATTAATGTAACTTGTCTATAGATAAACCAACCTATTGTATTACAAATTAAAGTCCCGCACCCAAAGCATCAGTATCAATATAAATATCAATCGGATGACTACACGCTATCGTCGCTACAGGTAAGTCCGCACCTGCACGCCACGCTTTAACAGCCTCTTGTTTATTAGCACCCGTAATTAAAAATAGCAGCTCATGTGTTTCACCAAGTACTTTTGCGCTCATAGACACGCGCTCTGAAGGCGGCTTAGGTGAGTTATAAACGGCGTGCGTTAATGCATTAAGATCATGAACATGCCCAGGAAACAAACTTGCTGTATGACCATCTTCACCCATACCCAACAACACCATATCAAAAGGTAATGCTTTAGCCACCACATCAGCATAAGCTTTAGCGCCCAACTCAGGCCCTAGTTCCGCAGGAATATTAAAAATCTGTTCATCAGGAATGGCCACTGCTTCTAAAAAACTCTTCTCAGCCATCACGCTATTTCTATCGACATGATCAACAGGTAAACAACGCTCATCACCATGATACACAAACCATTTAGACCAATCCAAATCCGCCTTAGCCAATAAGCGATACACTTTTTCTGGGGTACTACCGCCCGCTAAAACTAATTTAAAACTGCCGTGTTTAGCAATGGCTTGTTCTGCAGATTTTAATAGATGTTCATAAGTAGTCGTTGCCACTTGATCTGCGGTTTCTAAAGTATGCCAACGACTGTTTTCCTGCATTTATTTACACTCCGGTGTTAAAGAACTACGCCACGACTGGGCGCTTTTTTCAAATAATCGACTGTCTTCAGGC
>CAIXDX010000231.1 GCA_903918335.1 uncultured Methylococcaceae bacterium
CCATAAGCTAACTGAGAAGGAATATAGAAGCGATACGTTGCCCCCTCAGTCATTAATTGTACGCCTTCAGTCCAACCGGCAATCACTCTATTCAAGGGAAATGAAGCGGGCTCGCCACGACTATATGAACTATCAAACTCTGCACCATCAAGGGTTGTTCCTTTATAGTGTACCGTTACTGTATCTGTGGCTTTAGGTGAAACACTACCAGTTCCTGTCTTGATAACTTCATATTGCAATCCACTCGCCGTGGTAACAACATTCGCTTTTTTTGCATTTTCAGCTAGGAAAGCGATACCCGCCGCTTTATTTTCTTCTGGTGAAGTGGCATTTGCCATTGAAAACATAGTAAATCCTATAAGAATAACGATAATAATTGAAATAGCTTGAGTTTGAATTTTTTTCACGATTCAGCCCATTAATAATACAAGCCACATAGTTTATCAAAAAAACCTTATAAATTTAATTCATTTTACAGTTCGACAATTGCTGCTTAAAAACTTTTGCTCGACGCTCCACTTTTTCCGCCAGCTTTTTTAAGGACGTATTTTTTAAATAATGCTTACTGCGATACCCCCCTAGGCCTTCATGATAAGCCAGGTATTGATTCTTAGCATCCCACTTAGGAACCCCTAATTTTAGATAACTTTTATTACCATACCAGCCAATAAAATCAATCGCATCAGAAAAATCATCCCTATCAGACCACCAACTCCCCGCATCATTTAAGTAAGTATCCCAAGTACCATCAGTCACTTGAGCATATCCATAAGAACTACTCTCCCTAAACCAAGGAATAAATCCTAAAAGCCAAATACGCGGTGCTCGTGCATCCGCAACAAAATGAGATTCTTGATACATGATTGCCATTTGCACATCAATCGGCACACCCCATTTGTCCGCAGATGCTTTAGCATATTCATACCAATCATCACTTGCTTTCTCTTTAAAAACAATGCAAACATCATCGGGATGCTTTGGCGGCACTACCGTACACCCCACTACAAATGAGACAACAAACACTAAAAGAATGAATCTATATTTCATTAATACTCGAGCTTTAAACTTTTTGTCATCCAAAACAAAATACTTTAGAATACATTAAAAAGAGAACAAAAAGAAAACAAGGTGTTTGCTTTTAATCACTCTACCCAATAGCCACAACCTTCATATGTCTGCGACCTCTCTTAAAATCTTATTACCAGCCACTTTGCCAAAGCGATTACCTATTCCTCTTTTTATCAGTAAAGTAGCCGCAGGATTTCCTTCCCCCGCCGATGATTATATTGAAAAAAACTTAGATTTAAACGAATTATTAATACAAAAACCAGCCGCCACTTTTTTTGTAAAAGTGCAAGGTGAATCAATGCTAGATGCCGGTATTCATCCTAATGATATTTTAATCGTGGACCGATCTATAGAAGCCGTTAGCGGCAAAATTGTCATTTGTGCCTTAAACGGTGAACTGACTGTAAAACGTCTAGAACGCCTACATAATCAGTGGCACTTAAAAGCAGAAAACCCCTTATATGCTGATATTGTAATCTATGAAGAAATAGATATGATTATCTGGGGTGTCGTGACCCATGTTATCCATGCTTTATCATGACCCCACTGATCGCCTTAGTGGATTGCAATAACTTTTATGTGTCCTGTGAGCGTCTGTTTCGCCCTGACCTAAGTCATAAACCAATCATGGTACTCAGCAATAACGATGGCTGTGTTGTATCACGTAGTAAAGAAGTAAAAGACTTAGGTATCAAGATGGCAGTCCCTGTGTTTAAAGTACAAGACCTCATCAAACAACATAATATTACCCTATTCTCTTCTAACTACACTCTATATGCAGACATCTCTTCTCGCGTGATGTCTATCCTAGAAGAATTTACACCACATTTAGAAATATATTCTATTGATGAAGCATTTTTAGACTTAACAGGCATTTGCGAGAAAGACTCTATCAGTTATGGACAACAAATTAAGAAAACCGTCTTACGTACTACAGGAATCCCGGTCTGTGTAGGCATGGGGCCTAACAAAACGCTAGCTAAATTAGCTAACTTTGCTGCTAAGAAATGGACAAAAACTGCAGGTATACTTGATTTATCTGATATTAAACGCAGAGAAAAACTGATGCGTATCGTACCAGTAGGGGAAATATGGGGCATTGGCTCAGGCACTACAAAAAAGCTCAATCAACTTAATGTTCACACCGCTTGGGATTTAGCCAGCCAGTCACCGGATAGAATTCAACGCCTGTTCAATATTGTAGTCGCACGCACGGTATTAGAACTGAATGGTGTATCTTGTATTGAACTTGATTTATCACCGGCTAATAAACAACAAATTGTTTGTTCTAGAAGTTTTAGTCGACGTTTAACAGACTTTAATACCTTATCTCAAGCCTTAGCCGAGTTCTGTAGTCGGGCAGCAGAAAAACTCAGACAGCAAAACTCCGTCACAAGCTGTATCAGTATCTTTATTAGAACCAGTCCCTTTAATCCGCAAGAACCTCAATATCAACGCTCTGCAAGTATACATCTGACTAGTGCCACTCAAGATACGCGGATTATTATTAATAAGGCCAATCAACTATTAAAAGAAATTTTTAAAACGGGCTATAACTATCAAAAATGTGGCGTACAACTAAGTCATATCCAGAGTACATCAACTCACAATCAATTAGACTTATTTACGTTTGAAACAAATGAATTAACGACAGAGAACACTCCACTGATGTCAGTGATAGATGCTATTAATAAACGATTCCCAAAAAAAATGGCTATTGCAGCCACAGGCTTTAATAAATCATGGAAACCTAAAGCGAACTTGACCTCACCTAATTACACGACAAACTGGCAAGACTTACTTCAGGTTAAATAATTCCTAAGATTATAACTAAATTTATTTAAAAAACTATGATTTTATTGTTAAATAAAAATAAACAATGATTCTATATTTAGCATAATTGTAAACAATATAAACCTGCGCTATAGTTCAGTCGCAGTATTAATACCAAGTAAATTAATGAGGATTTCTTATGAACGAATTAACCAGAGACATCTTAATAGGAATAGTTTTTTTAATCGGTTTAATTAGCTTTATTAACGGCGAATTTATATTGTCTTCTACCTTTTTTGCGGTAACAGCAATAGCAAGTTATATTAAGGTCAACCGCAAATCAACTAATACCATTAAACTTTCATGATATTAAACAAAAAAAGACTGTCACGATGATTAATCGTGACAGTCTTTATGTTTATCAAATCTAAAACCTCAAACAATTTTCCTATATTGATCGCAGTTAATACCTGAATCTTATATTAATGATATTCTTGCGCTATAGAACAACTATAAACAGTATTCAATAAGCGCATTAGCAAATGCAATGATCTCGCTCACTACACATCCTGCACTTAAAACTTTAGAAAAGTCATTCTCCCCCTCGCCTCTCAGTCCCATTAATGACCCACTATTAATCCAACACGGTATTGAGTTATGGCTAAAACGTGATGATTTATTACATCCGATTATTTCCGGTAACAAATGGCGCAAACTGAAATACAGTCTAAATGATGCCTTAAAGCTGGGCAAAGACACCATAATTAGTATGGGTGGCGCCCATTCTAATCATTTACACGCCTTAGCTTTTACAGGCAAACTGTTAAATATAAAAACCCACGGCTTTATCAGAGGCGAACAACCTGAAAAATTGACAGGCACTTTAAAAGACCTACAAGATTGGGGCATGCAGCTCTCTTATATCTCACGTTCTGCTTATAGAGAATTAAGACATTATCACGACCGCTTTTCACTACCTGGCCTTAAGCCCAATGAATATTGGTTACCCGAAGGTGGCTCATCAGTGTTAGCCTTACAGGGAGTAGATGAGTTAGTAAAAGAAATCGATCAACCCTATGACCTACTCTGCGCACCCTGCGGCACCGGCGCCACCCTAGCAGGCCTAATTAATGCGACCCCCAACAACACCTCCATATTGGGTTTTGCAGCCTTAAAAAATGCCAGTTTCTTAATGAATGATGTCAACGCCCTGCTCCCAGCACCTCATTTTAATTGGCAGATAAACCTAAACTATCACTTTGGCGGCTTTGCTAAAACCAAGCCTGAACTATTCGAATTTATTAAAAGGTTTACTGAGATCACTGGAATAGTACTAGAGCCCATTTATACTGGTAAAATGATGTATGCAATTTACGATCTAATCAGCAAACACACCTTCACACCGGGTAAACGCATTATTGCTATTCATACCGGGGGATTACAAGGCTTAAGAGGCTTTAATGAATAGAGTTTTAGAACCTGAGTTAATGGAAGACGATGAACAAGTCAAAGCGTATGCTGAGGCTAATTTTGAAGTCCCTCATAGCCAATTTATCCAATTACTCACTGACTTTGTTAATGATCCTGAGTTTAATGGCCATGCCTTAGACTTAGGGTGTGGACCCGGGGATATCAGTTTCCGTTTTGCTAAGGCTTTCCCTCTCAGTCAATTAGTCGCTGTTGATGGTTCACAACCCATGTTGAACTATGCAAAATCAACGCTAGATCCCTCGCTAAAAAACAGATTATGCTTTGTGCAAGGTCTCTTACCGCATGTCACATTACCGCAATCTAATTATGAGATAATTTTTAGTAATAGTTTATTACACCACTTACCTTACCCAAAGACACTATGGCAGAGTGTAATAAAATATTCAAAGCCAGGAACTCGCGTAATTATCATGGACCTCATTCGCCCCGCTAACGAGGATGAAGCCAGACAATTAGTTGAAACCTACGCTAAAAATGAACCTGACCTATTAAAAAATGACTTCTATCATTCTTTACTGGCGGCTTTTAGCCTTAAAGAAATAACGGCACAATTAGCGCAAGCAGAATTAAATTTTAATATCGTACAGGTGAGTGATCGACATGTTTTTATTACCGGTGTTATTCCCGAAAAGTTAAGGATTAAAATGAACCCTATCGAAAACGCTAAAGCCATCAACCTAGAAAGCCCAGAACTCTATATTAATCGCGATCTGAGTTTATTAGAGTTTAATAAAAGGGTATTAGCGCAAGCTAAAAATGAAACGGTGCCTTTATTAGAGCGGCTTAATTATCTGTGTATTTCTTGCTCCAATCTTGATGAGTTTTTTGAAGTTAGGGTGGCAAGCGTCTTAGAAATGGCCGCTATTGATCCTAAAGCTATGGGACCCGATGGCTTAACCGCAAAAGAACAATTAGAACAAATTTCTATTCATTCTCATAAGTTAGTTGAAGAACAATATCAAGTGCTTAATGAGATTTTAATACCTCAACTAAGCGCCGAAAACATTCGTTTTATTCGCCGTAATGAATGGTCAGAAGATCAACTTAAATGGATATCTCAATATTTTAACAATGAGCTTTTACCCATTCTGACACCAGTAGGGCTTGATTCTGCTCATCCATTCCCTCGTATACTCAATAAAAGTTTAAATTTTATTATATCACTCACTGGAAAAGATGCTTTTGGTAGAAACAGTGGCAGAGCAATACTCCAAGCACCTCGATCCCTACCACGAGTTATCAAACTACCTGCTGAAGAAACTCAAAGTGGCCCAAATGACTTCGTTTTCTTATCATCAATTATTCATGCATTTGTCAGTGAGTTATTTAATGGTATGACAGTTAAAGGCTGTCATCAATTTAGAGTCACCAGAAACAGTGATTTCTTTGTTGATGATGACGCTATTGATGACTTATTACTGGCTGTGCAAGGTGAGTTAGCTATGCGTAATTACGGTGATGAGGTACGGTTAGAAATTGATGCTGCCTGCCCTGAAGATACTGTCAATTTTTTATTAGATCGTTTTGAATTAAAACAAGACCGTCTCTTCCTAGTCAATGGCCCTGTCAACCTCAACAGGATACAAGAAATCAATGGGTTAGTAGATCGACCTGATCTTAAATTTATACCTTTTAAACCGAGTACACCTTCACCATTAGCGCGTAACAAAGATATTTTTGCAGCCATTAAACGTAATGACATTCTATTACATCACCCTTTTGAATCATTCTCGCCGGTTGTTGAGTTCTTACGCCAAGCCGCCGCTTCTCCTGAAGTGATTGCGATTAAGCAAACTTTATATCGTACTGGCTCTGACTCACCTATTGTTGCCGCTTTAATTAGAGCAGCTCGTGCAGGCAAAGAAGTGACTGTGGTTATTGAGCTAAGAGCGCGCTTTGATGAGAAAGCAAACATCGACTTAGCCTCTAAACTGCAAGAAGCAGCAGTGCATGTGGTATATGGTGTAGTGGGCTATAAAACCCATGCCAAAATGTGTTTGATCTTACGTAGAGAAGGTAAAGAACTCCGCAATTACGTACATTTAGGTACGGGTAACTACCATCCTAAAACGGCACAGCTCTATACTGACTATGGCTTATTTTCTTGTGATAAAGAACTAGGTGAAGATGTTAGGCGGGTATTTGCTCAGCTGACTAGCTTAGGGAAAGTGACTAAATTAAATAAACTGTTGCAGTCGCCTTTTACTTTACACAAAGGCATACTTGAAAAAATCGAACGTGAAATAACGCATGCAAAAAATGGAAAGCCTGCTCAAATCATTATTCAAGTGAATGCTATTGTTGAAGAACAAGCCATTCAAGCGCTATATCGTGCCTCACAAGCCGGCGTCAAAATTAAGCTAATGGTAAGAGGGGTGTGTTGTTTAAGACCCGGCATTCCGGGAGTATCTGAAAATATTGAAGTCCGCGCTATTATTGGCCGCTTTTTAGAACATGCTAGAATTTATGCTTTCTCCAATGATGGTAACCAAGAAGTGTATGCATCGAGTGCTGATTTAATGAATCGCAATATGTTTAGACGCGTTGAAATTTGCTTTCCTATAGAAAGTAAAAAACTATATAACCGTATATTGCACGATTTAGACTTATATTTAAAAGATAATACGCAAGCATGGTTATTACAATCTGATGGCAGCTATTTACAGCTTTTAAACACGAGCGAAGACGCCCCCGTGCAAGCACAAACAGCTATTCTTAATGAATTACAAGTGCCTTAATGACCGATATTAAAGAAATTGCCCAATTGGGAGCAGATGTTCTGCGCCAAAAAGCAGATGCGATAAACTACATCAATAGTGCAGAAAATGTTGCATTAATCAGTGCGTTACGCGACACCTTAGCCTCCACGCAAGGTGTCGGAATTGCGGCACCACAAATTAGCATTTCAAAACGCATTATTATTGTCGCTTCACGACCATCAGCACGTTACCCATATGCACCACTAATGGAACCAACCGTGATGATAAATCCAAATTTTACTGCTCTTTCAGATATCACTGAAAAAGATTGGGAGGGCTGTTTAAGTATTCCAGGCATTAGAGCATTAGTGCCCCGCTATACAAACATTGAGATTACTTATACCGATTTAAATAACCAACAAATCACCGCCCATCTCACTGGCTTTATTGCCAGAATCTTTCAACACGAATTTGATCATCTACAAGGTATTGTGTATTTAGATAGAGTTGAAGATAAACTTGATATATTTGCCGAGAGTGAATACTTTAAGTTAATTAATAACCGCGCTCAATAAACAACTTAGCTAATAATTGACATTTAAAAGTCACTCATGAACTGGTCTGTGTATATTATTCTCTGTAGTGATGACACTTTATATACGGGTATAACGGTTGATATTGCTAGACGCATTAATCAACACGCCTCAGGATTAGGCGCAAAGTATTTTAGAAATAGAAGCCCCAAAGAATTAGCCTACTTAGAAACCGGTCATGACCGTAGTTCTGCGACAAAACGTGAAATGGCTATTAAAAAACTTAGCAAAACTGAAAAAAACGCTATCATTATCAATTACAAAAATACCTCTCCGTCTTAACTCCAGTAAAGAAATAAATTTATCATGAACAGTTCAAGCATTTATGCACTCGATTTTGATGGTGTTATCTGTGACAGCGCCGTAGAAACAGCCATAACTGGCTGGAAAGCTGGCTGTACTATTTGGAAAGATATGCCAGCTTCCGTACCAACCTATTTAATTGAACAATTCAAATTAGTTCGCCCTATTATAGAAACCGGTTATGAAGCCATACTTGCAATGCGTTTGCTGTATCAAAAAACGGCTATTACCGAAATTTATGATAACTACTCCGTTTTAACTCAAACATTACTAGATGAGTCTCAGCTAACTTCTAATGATTTAAAACAACTATTTGGCCAAACTCGCGATGAATGGATAGAACGAGATCTTGAAGAATGGGTTCATAGAAACCCTTTATTCAAAGACATTGCAAAAAAACTAAAACACTTAGGTCAACAATCTACTTGGTATATAGTGACCACTAAACAAGAGCGTTTTGTAAAACAAATCTTAAAAGCCAATGCGATTGAGCTGGATGATAGCTGTATCTACGGCTTAGATCGCAATATGAATAAGCCCGCCGTATTAAAAATGCTTTTAAATAAGCATCCTGAACAAGATATTTATTTTGTTGAAGATCGATTACCCACACTTATCAATGTAATTCAAGATCCTGATCTCTCTCGCATTAAACTCATTTTTGCATTATGGGGCTATAATACGGCGTCTGATAAAAACCTAGCTCTAAAAAACCCTATTAGCCCACACAACCTTGAAGATTTTCTAACGTATCAATAACGTAAATTATTAAGTCATAGAATAAAACTTCTTGGGGTATTATAAGTCTGTATATTACCATCAGCCTGTAACAGAGTTACTTATATTACAAACTCATTAGCACCCCTTTAAATTTTACTTTGCGACTAACTACATGACGCTTTTTCTTACTCATATGCCAATCAATATCCTAGCAAGATCTGTCTTAGGAATCTTTCTGGTTTGCTTTATAAATCTAGCATCAGCTGAAGAATCTAAATTTTTAGTCCTGAACTACCACGACATTATCGATAACAAAAGCACGGCTGATGATGCTGTCGATTTAAGCCAAAAACATTTTGAAGACCAATTACAATGGTTAAAAACAAACAACTACAACGTCATCAGCGTACAACAATTATTTGATGCAGCAGCCGGCAAAACCAGTCTACCCAAGAAAGCGGTTGTTCTAACGTTTGATGATGGTTATCAAAGTTTTTACACGCGCGTTTTTCCTTTATTAAAAAAATATCATTACACTGCCACTGTTTCACTAGTGGGTAGTTGGATGGTAGAAAACGCTAATGAGAATAAACCCACTAAACCTTTAATGAGCTGGGCACAAATTAAAGAACTTACCCAATCAGGATTAATAGAAATAGCCTCACACAGTTTTGACTTACATAAAGGCATATTAGGTAACCCACAAGGTAATACCCAAGCAGCAGCCGTAACACGGTTATATGACGACCCCATGCTTATTTATGAAAATGCAGCAGATTATCAAGACAGAATTCAAAACGACTTATTGAAAAGTGCTGAACTTATCTTTCAACATTCTGGCGTAAGACCTCGCGTTATGGTTTGGCCTTATGGCGAATACAATCAATTAACCCTGATGGCTGCTCGTAAAGCCGGCATGCCCATGACGATGGGATTGATAGATGGTGCAAACACTTTAGCTGATTTAGGCAACTTAAAACGTTTATTGATTGCTGATGATCCTGACATTAAACAGTTTTCCGCTATTATATCAAAGCTTAGAGCTGACAGACCATTAAGGGTTGCACATATTGATATGGACTATCTGTATGACAGCAATCCCGAGCAACTTAATCATAATATTGATATAGAAATTCAACGCATCAAAGATATGCATATTACGACTGTTTATCTACAGGCTTATGCAGATCCTGATGGCGACGGTAACGCAGATGCCTTGTACTTTCCTAATCGGCATTTACCGGTTAAAGCTGATTTATTTAATCGCGTTGCTTGGCAATTAAAGAAAGTAGCTGATGTAAGAGTCTATGCGTGGATGCCTATTTTGGCGTATCAAAAAGATGACATACCAGAATCTTGGTATGTTAAAGAATGGCG
>CAIXDX010000232.1 GCA_903918335.1 uncultured Methylococcaceae bacterium
AAAAAAAAGATAAAACACTTTTCAAAATATATTAATCTTGTATAATATTGCTTCTTAGCTGGTGTAGCTCAGTCGGTAGAGCAGCTGATTTGTAATCAGCCGGTCAGGAGTTCGAATCCCCTCACTAGCTCCATAACATAAAGGCCTAGATAGAAATATCTAGGCCTTTTTTTATTTGAGTCACTAATAAATCAACATCAAAATTAGTTTAGTTTTAAGAAACTTGTTTTTCTTCACACGCAAAAACTGTCTTTAAATCAATCCGCATATCGCTATCACCGCATTTCTAGGGTCTTCTCAACTAAAAAGGTTAGTCAATCCTCCAATAAAAAAGCTTGAGGCCTGAAAAGATTGGTCATTTAATGACTATAGACTGATGTTTCGATCTTCTTCCAGATCCGTTAGAAACTCAGTGAGTATTTTCCTAGTTGCATGCGGCATTACCACAACATGCGCATAATCTTGTTTTATATTATTGATGGATAAATGCATGGTTGCCAGTGAGTATTTTTTTACTATCCGGTCACTTGGCTTTCTAAAAAATAATGTATTAGATAACTCATTAGACCGAACCGCTTGCAGATTGGGAAAATGGCTTTGCATTTCATCCAAAAGATAAATTGTGTTTTTTAGAATAGCAACTGCATCTTCTTGTTGTTTAGCCATAGCCGTTGGCGAAGAGAAATAATAAAATTCAGCGGGTTTTACAGCATCTCTTGAGCAAGTTATTGTTCCTGGGACATGTTTAATATACTCGGGATTATGAATTCGACTAAAGAACTCATTAAACTCATCAAAGTGACTTTGCGTACTGATAAACAAACCAGCGGGTGACGGAAAACCAAAAAACTTGTGGCAAGAAACAGCTATAGAATCATAACGAACCCTGTTAAGCTTGCTCTGTGATTGATAGAGTACTTCAGCGGCGTAACTGGTATGGGGAAGATAACCACCAAATAATGCCGCATCCAAATGTAAATAACTGGGATAGCCTTGTAATACGTCCTGTATGAGATCAAGTTGATCGACAGCACCTTTAAACGTCGTTCCAATCGTTGCAATGACTAAGGCTGGCTGTGAGGCATTATCAGCCAATTTCTTTCTTAAGTCCTGAGTATCCATGCCACCATCGGCAAGTGTTTCCACAAAAACAGTTTCCAGCCCCAATAAATCACGTAAAATCTGAATAGAGTAATGTGCTTCTTTAGTAAAATAAGCTTTTGGCAATACACCCGTGCGACCTTTTAAAAGCACCCGTCCCATATACATGCCATGCATATTGCTATCAGTGCCACTGTTTGAAAGAAAACCCCACGTATCTGATGGTAAAAAGCCATATAACTTACCAAATCTATGAATGACATCTCGTTCAAAATCATGAGTGTTATATACAATAGGGCTTTCTTTAAAAGGGTTACCCACATTGTTATAGGAAAATGTACCTACTCCTGCCTCAAGCAATTGTTGGCGCCAAGTAAAAAAATCTTCAGGTGGGGTATTCATGTTAATTGGATAACCCAGTAAAAGACTTTTTAACTTCGTGAGTTTCGCTTGCTCTACTAAGGCCAAATTAATAGTAGAAGAAGTTTCGTCCTGATGTGTAAGCCAATTGATATGCTCAGGACTACAGCCAGAAGCAAGAGTCAGAATTCCTGCGCCACTATAAGTTAAAAAACGTCGTCGTGTTAGCATGGCTTTTATAGGATAATTGTTCGAGAATAAAAAATATTAGACACAATAGTAGCAGGGTATCTTTAAGATGTCCCATAAATCACAAAGACGATGAAGTATGGCACACGAAAATATCTTATCTACATCTACTGCTTATGAGGCTGAATTTAACTGCGTTAAGCTAAAGCCATACATTTAGCAATCACAATAAAATCATTCCGAGTACTGATTTTTACAACAGAAATGACATTGCTAGTTCCTCTGAAGCAGTGTTGCAGTGATTACCTGAGTTCAAATTATTTATGGAGATAAAATGGATGAAAAACTAGATCAGTGGAAAAAATTAGCTAACGCTGAAGTAAAAAAAATGGGTAAGACTGTTGAGGATTTGGTTACCAAAACGTTAGAAGGTATCGATATAAAGGCACTATATACAGCCCAGGATACTAATAATTTAGAAACTGTCGACAGTTTACCGGGTATTTCTCCGTTTATTCGTGGCCCAAAAGCTACCATGTATACAGCGAGACCTTGGACAATCAGACAATATGCCGGTTTTTCTACAGCAAAAGAATCTAATGCGTTTTACCGCAAGAACCTAGCCGCTGGCCAAAAAGGTCTCTCAGTGGCGTTCGACTTAGCAACCCATCGGGGCTATGATTCTGATAATCCCCGTGTAGAAGGTGATGTTGGAAAAGCGGGCGTAGCCATTGATAGCGTTGAAGACATGAAAGTCTTATTTGATCAAATACCACTGGATCAGATGTCTGTCTCCATGACGATGAACGGAGCTGTCATTCCCATTTTAGCTTTTTTCATCGTTGCTGCAGAAGAACAAGGTGTGGCGCAAGCCTTATTAACGGGTACGATTCAGAACGATATTTTAAAAGAATATCTATGCCGTAACACCTACATTTACCCTCCAAAACCTTCGATGCGAATCATTTCTGACATCATCGAATATTGTTCAAATAATATGCCACGCTACAACACCATTAGTATTAGTGGCTATCACATGGGTGAAGCAGGCGCTAACTGTGTTCAACAAGTAGCATTTACCATTGCAGATGGTATTGAATATATTAAAGCTGCGATTAATGCTGGATTGCAAATTGATGATTTTGCGCCTCGTCTTTCGTTTTTTTTCGGCATTGGAATGAATTTATTTATGAATGCCGCCATGTTACGAGCTGCTCGTTATCTTTGGAGTGATGCAGTAGAACAGTTTGGCGGTAATGAGCAATCTAAAGCCCTACGTACCCATAGCCAAACATCTGGTTGGAGTTTAACAGAACAAGATCCTTACAATAATATTATCAGAACAACGATAGAAGCATTATCAGCAACATTAGGTGGAACACAATCCCTACATACCAATGCCTATGATGAAGCACTGGGGTTGCCAACCGACTTCTCCGCCCGTATTGCCCGCAATACTCAAATTATTCTGCAAGAAGAATCAGAAATTTGTAAGACGGTAGATCCCTTAGCAGGATCTTATTATGTTGAAGCACTTACAGATACCATTATTCAAGAAGCTCGAAAAATTATTCAGCAAATTGATAAAGCAGGTGGCATGGCCAAAGCTATAGAACTAGGCATTCCTAAACGCATGATAGAAGAAGCCGCTGCAGAAACACAATCCCAGATAGATCAGGGTAAACGTGTAATAGTGGGTGTTAATAAATATAAATTGCAAAAAGAAGAAGCCGTTCAAGTATTCGACATTGACAACCTAGCGGTTAGAGAAGAGCAAATTGCCAGTTTAGAAAAAATCAAACTGACTCGAAATAGTGCAGCGGTTAAAGAAACCTTAGATAATATTCGTGTCGTTGCTAAAGAAGGAGGTAATTTACTTGAAGCCGCTATTGATGCAGCCCGTGTCCGTGCTACTTTAGGTGAAATTTCAGAGGCCATGGAAGACGTTTTTGATCGTTATGTAATGTCAAATGAATGCGTAACAGGAGTAATTTCAAAAGACTATCATAACAGTGAAAACGGTGCACACGAATTTGATGAGGTTAAAAAATTAGTCGATGATTATGCCAACAACGAAGGGCGTCGCCCACGTATTCTAATAGCCAAAATGGGCCAAGATGGTCATGATCGTGGCGCAAAAGTCATAGCGAGCGCCTATTCAGATTTTGGGTTTGATGTTGACTTAAGTCCCCTATTTTCCACACCTGATGAAATTGCTAAGTTAGCTGTAGAAAACGATGTGCATTTTGTTGGCGTGTCTTCTCTAGCGGCTGGCCACAAAATTTTGGTGCCTGAGTTAATAAAAAAACTACACGCATTTGGTCGCGGTGATATTAAAATTATTTTAGGTGGCGTAATTCCTCCTCAGGATTATGAGTTTTTACTGGCAAGTGGTGTGGCCAAAATTTATGGCCCAGGAACCCCAATGATCAAATGTGTCCGTGAAGCGATGGAGCAGCTAAATCCACAATGATAAACACGATGAGTGCCGATGATATCGTCGAAGAGATTTTAAAGGGGAATCGTGCCATTCTTGCCAAAGCAATGACTGTTATTGAAAGCACACACACCAAGCATCATAAGCTGGCCGGTGAAATTTTAGATAAGATTATGCCATTAATTGGTAAAGCTAAACGGATCGGCATCAGCGGTGCTCCAGGAGCAGGTAAAAGTACTTTATTAGAAGCATTGGGCATGTATCTAATAAGTAAAGGTTTAAAAGTGGCCGTTATTGCCATTGATCCAAGTAGCCGCATTAGTGGCGGTAGTATTCTTGCTGATAAAACAAGGATGACTACTTTACTTGGAGATTATAACGCCTTTATTCGACCCGTACCTTCTGGTGGGCATTTGGGTGGAACAAGTCGAAGAACAAGAGAGCTTATTTTTCTTTTGGATGCGGCAGGGTTTGATGTCATATTTGTTGAGACAGTAGGTGTGGGTCAGTCTGAAATTGAAGTGGCCGATTTGGTTGATTTTTTTTGCCTATTACAATTGTCAGGTGCAGGAGATGAACTACAAGGAATAAAGAAAGGTATCATGGAAGTTGCCGATCTTATTATCATTAATAAATGTGATGGTGATAATAAAATAATGGCCGAAATCACCCAGAATATGCTTAAAAATGCGCTGTATATTTTGAAGCCTAAGCATTCAGAATGGCAGGCACAAGCATTAACTTGTAGTGCAAAAGATAATATTGGAATACAAAATATTTGGGATGTAGTTGATATGTTTTACGCTACTATGGAATCTAACGGTAAATTAGCAGCGATACGAAAAGAGCAAGATATTGGATGGTTTAAGCAACAAATTGAAGAAAACGTTATCAATATGATTTATAACACTCAAGATATTAAAGAGTTTTATTCTAGAACCAGAGCCCGTGTTGAAAGCAATACGCTTTCTCCACGACATGCGGTAGAGACTGTTAGTCAATACATTGCCCAAAAATTAACCAGTGAAGTTCCAAAATGAATAGTTATGAATACGTAAACGTTGAAATTAAAGATAAAGTCGGTGTTATTGAGTTCAATTATCTTAAGAAATTAAATTCGTTAAGTGAATGCTTTATCAAAGATATTTTGAAAGCATTAGAAGATTTAAATGTAGATGAAATTCGTTGTATCATTTTACAAGCACCTAAAGGGAGTAAAGTATTTTCAGCGGGTCACGATATTAATGAGTTGCCGAAAACTCATCGAGATCCATTAGGTTATCAAGATCCATTACGTATTCTAACTCGCACCATACAACGTTATCCTAAACCTGTTATTGCGATGATACAAGGCAGTGTATGGGGTGGTGCTTTTGAAATCATTATGAGCACCGACATAGTTATTGCCAGTGATAAATCCACCTTTGCTATGACTCCCGTTAATTTAGGCGTACCGTATAATGTTGTTGGTATTCATAATTTAATTCGTGATGCGGGATTACACATCATGAAAGAAGTTATTTTTACCGCCACTCCCTTTTCTGCTGAAAAAGCATTGAAAATCGGCATCCTAAATCATATTTTTTCTGACGATGAGTTGGAAAGTAAAACGCTTGAAATAGCCAATCTAATCTGTGAAAAAGCACCACTTGCCATCGCTGTCATCAAAGAAGAAATGCGTGTTTTATGCGAAGCAAATACGATCAATCCAGATGAGTTTGAAAGGATTCAAGGACTTAGGCGTTATGTTTATGATAGCCTTGATTATCAAGAGGGACTTGCTGCCTTTTTTGAGAAGAGAAAACCCGTCTTTATCGGAAAATAAATTTTTATACACGCGCTTATCAACCTGTGTATTTATTACACTACAAACTTCCGCCTTAATGTCATAAAAGGCTTTTCTATTAAGCTATTTAATAATAGAGAAGCCAAAAGTGTCGTTAATACGGCCAAGAACATCATCAAATTACTGTCTCTACTTGTAAATGAAATAAACAAATACTCTTGTGAAACGTGCAAAGCTATTTTATGAATCAGGTAAATAGCGTATGACAGCGCAGCCAGTTTAGAAAATAAATATGATTTAAACCTATATAAAAAACTCTCTTTGCAAACAGCGCCTAATACCAAAAGACCACAGCCTAAATCTACTAAAGGAAAACCGAACAAAGCCATAGTAAAAGATTTATCCTCTAAACAAACCCTATAAGCCAAACTTAACACCACTAAGCCTAATAGTAAGATAGAGTTTCCATAAATTTGTATGCGACTTTTTAAGTGCGGTTTAAATTGATACAGAGCAGCAATTGAAATGCCTGCCAACAACCCATCCAATCTTGCATAAGTTGGATAATAAATCCATTCATACCAATGCGTACTAAACACATCAGTCCCCATAAAAGGTAAGACCCATGTATCCCATGCATAATATCTAGCAAAAAAACCCGAAACAAATAAAGCCAGTACAAGGAGATAACTCTTCTTAAGCAAATTTAATTTAACCGTTGTTATCAATAAGAGTGGAAACAATAGATAGAACTGCTCCTCAACACATAAAGACCACGCATGAGAAAAACCACTTTGAGTCGTTCTATCTAAGCCCAAATTTTGAGTAAATGTAAGAAACTTCCACAAAGGTGCAAGCGAAGGATTTTCTCTTAATACCGGAAAAATAAAATAAAGCCCTAAGACCACAAAAAAAACCGGCATAATTCTAAAGAATCTTTTTATAAAGAAGTCTCTAAGCGATATTTTTTGACCCGCAACGACTTTTGCAAACAACTGCGAAGCAATTAAAAAACCACTTAAAGCAAAAAAAAGATCAACCCCAACCCAACCAAATTTAGCGACAGACGCCAACCATTCCGGATGGGGAAATAAAACTAAATTATGATAAAAATACACCACAAAGATAGCCAACGCTCTTAAAAAATCGAGGCCAACATAATTCTCAGTTAAAGGTTTATTTTGTACTTGCATAGGAACATTATTATTTTTTTAAGATTTTAATACACACCGACCCAGCTTAATACTAGGCACCTCTAAAGCATAATAAAGCAATCCCGAGAGCAATTGCACGACTATAATTGAAAATATCCAACCACTAAACCAAAGTACCGTAATATTTAACGTTAAAGACTCTAAGCCACTTAATAAAGTGGGCGTTATGCAAATCAATATGGCTATATGAATCAAATAAGCACTATACGACACCTTACCTGTGTGGCGAAGGATACAATTCGATAAGACAGCTTGTGTTTTTACAGAACTAAGCGCGTACATAATTAGAAGACTAGCGCCCACACCAGAACTCAACCAAATAAATGTTTCTCCTAAACTCTTCGGTAGCGTATTGCCGGAAGTATATAAGAGCAAACCCACTAGCAAGATAGTACGACGCACCCAAGGACGTTGACTTAAATAAGCGACCATCTGCGTAGAGTGCTGGGCAAGCATTAAACCTGCTAAAAAATGTATTAAAAAGGGCGAGACACCGAGCAGAAAAACCACTAACAAGGTAAAAAATACTAACCAATTCGTCCCTTTTTCTACTAGCAATAAACCTATCGGTAACAACAAAGACAAGGCTAACTCAATAGATAAAGTCCAGGCCTGCGGCAATAAAACCACAACGGGCGGTAACTTTAATAAAAAACTTTCATGCAACACATCTATAAAACTTAGGGGATGACTACGCCATAAATTATTAATCCAATCAGTTGAAGGTAATACCGTTTTTATGACAGACCCATCAACGATATAGCGATATAAAAAACAGCTTCCTATCACCAACGCAATATAAGGCACCCAAATTCTAAACAAACGACCCACGATATAAGGTAACCATTGCACGTTATTTAGATCAATCAACTGTCCTGAACGAAAATATTTAAGTGATAAGACAAATCCGCTCAACACAAAAAACATGGAGACGGCTGCTCCACCATCCCACCAAATATGTAAGGGAGAATAATCTAAAATCCGCTGACATAGTACGTCTTTACAAGGCAATCCATAAGCAATAACAAAATGCTCATTGATAACAGTCAACGCAGCAAGCCCCCTAATGCTATCTAAATAGGCAATATGACTTTTGTTTGGCACAGCACGACACCCAATTTTAAACTGGCTGATATTTAAGCATTGATGTTTTACCCACCATAATATTGACCGCTTTTAACAGGCGTTTAAAAACTGATTCTTGGATATAAGGAATATTATGTTTTTCGCACAAAGCCTTCACTTTAGGCTGTACTTTTTGATATTGACTTAAAGGCATATCAGGCCACAAATGATGCTCTATTTGATAGTTTAACCAGCCATAGAAAAAGTCATTAAAATTAGAGCCGGTAGGATAATTAACAGAACCCAAAATTTGGCGCAAATAAAACTCACCTTTACCATCCGTTCTATCATCAAATGCCATTACATCATCACCCGCATGATTCGGCATCATCACCAAAAAGCTATGCATATTTGTGAATATTTCCGCCAAGATGGAATTAATTAAAACACTAATAACCGCAGTTGAACCTAAAGGTAAAAACAACGCCGGTAACAAAATAAAACGATAACCAGTGTAAGGTAAAATACTCTGCAACCATAAAGCTCTGCCCTGCCGAGTAAAAAAACTCCAAGCCCCTAACCTTGTCATTTCAGGCTCTGGCTCACCTTGCTGATGCGCGGCATTTAGACACAACTCTTTGTGCGTTCTAGGCGTGTAGTAAACAATCTTCCAGATACCCGAAAAAAATGCCACGATTAAATACCGTTGCCACATAGGTAATTTAGATTGCCTTAACCATTCCATATTATGTTGCGCGTTATTAGGGTCTTTGGTTTCACCCAAGCGATAATGGTGTAAATTATCATGCTCATAATGCCAACCCGCTAAGGTCATCCAATCTGGCCAGTCTAAAAATCGTCTCCAGCCCTGTGCAAATTTCTTACTGGTGTAATTAACCTGCGCACCGGCAATTTTGTTATAGGCTCTATGACTAATCGGATGCCCCACTTGCGTCCAACGGGTAAAACTACCCTGACTGATTAGTAATGCAGAAATAGGATTCGGTACAATCCAAGCCGTTGCATAGCCTAAAAGGGTGCACAACTTACCCCAACGCTCCATTTTTGATAAATGCTTAAAATCATCAATACTTGTATTGGCTAATGATTGTTTATGAATATCGTTAATATCTAAAGCCAATTGATCACGATCTACTGATTGATAACTCTGTAAACTCAAAACGGGGGTCCTTTATAAAAAATTAGGCATAAAAAAAGCCCTACATGAACATGTAAGGCTTTTAAGCTGAAACTGTAACATTGTTCATACATTTTAAATTAGAATCCAGATAATATCGATTTTATTCTCTAGTAATAAAGCCAACGCTAACATTCATCTCAGACCTCGACAAAATTTTTTTCCTGTTTAGCAAAAATAGTCATGACATTGTCATCAACTCGTTTAATAATAGAGCCTACCAATAGCTAGAGAAGTTTGACTATGCTGAAAGACTTTCAAAAGTCGCACTATCACTTATTAAAGACTGCTAATACAGCAGATCCTAGCCCGCAAATCGACTCCGAATGCGGCTTAAGACAAAATCCCCCTAATAAAACACCCAAAAAACTCTCTAAGTCTCACAAAGATTTCAGAGAGTTTTTTGTTTGTCCCACTTGCAATATCCCAACACTTAGAGGAGATACCTAGACTATTAATATTAAAGTTCGACGAATGCTATAGAAACTAACCGATTGTTAACCTGATAACTGGGAGTAAACGCATGTCTAAGAGAGCTGCAATGAAAACCTCTGAAAGAGAAATGTCTTATCATAGAAGAGACGGTCGAAAAACCGCAAAAAATGATGAGTTTGAATTACTCAACATCATAGACCTCGTTGTAGAAAGAAAAACTGTTGGCCCTCTGCAAGCGCTAACTAAAGCGCAAGGTGACTATATTAACGCCATACTTGCCAATACCATCACTTTTGGCATTGGTCCTGCAGGTACAGGTAAAAGTTATGTGGTGGCTGGACTTGCGGCTGATATGCTCAAAGAGAAAAAGATTGAACGGATTATTCTTAGTAGACCCGGCGTTGAAGCAGGAGAAAAGTTCGGCTTTATTCCAGGCGAACTTGATGAAAAATATGCGCCGTATATAGAACCTTTCAGAGATATTTTTAATGAAAGGCTGGGCCGATCCCAAGTGGATTACCTGATCAAACACAAACGCATTTGCGCAATGCCCCTCGCCTTTATGCGTGGCCGTACCTTTAAAAACTGTTGGGCCATCTTAGATGAAGCCCAAAACACCACCCCCAGCCAAATGAAA
>CAIXDX010000233.1 GCA_903918335.1 uncultured Methylococcaceae bacterium
ATGCGATGAAAAATCCACCTTTAGAAAGCTTCATGGATGGTATTGGTAATGGTTTAGGCTACAGCTTAATTTTAGTTATCGTTGCATTTTTTAGAGAAATCTTAGGATCAGGTAAATTATTAGGTATTGAAGTATTTAAATTAGTTAAAGATGGCGGTTGGTATGATCCAAATGGATTGATGTTATTACCACCTAGTGCTTTCTTTATCATTGGTTTGATTATTTGGGGCATGCGTCAGTGGAAACCAAGTCAAGCTGAGAAAGTTGAATACAAAATTATGTCAATTGCTCATGGTGAAGGAGGACATCACTAATGGAAAATTACATTAGTTTATTTGTTAAAGCGGTTTTTATTGAAAACTTAGCATTATCCTTTTTCTTGGGTATGTGTACGTTTATCGCGGTATCAAAGAAAATATCAACAGCAATGGGCTTAGGCGTTGCGGTAATGGTTGTACAAGCTATTACTGTTCCGGCTAATAACGTTGTTTATCATGCTTTATTAAAAGAAGATGCCTTGTCATGGATGGGCATTAAAGGTGTTGATTTAAGCTTTTTAGCACTACTAAGTTGTATCGGTATGATTGCAGCGTTGGTACAAATTTTGGAGATGATTTTAGATAAATTCTTTCCAGCTTTGTATCATGCCTTAGGGGTGTTTTTACCGCTGATCACAGTAAACTGCGCTATCTTAGGTGGTAGTTTATTTATGATTGAACGTGATTATAATTTTGGTGAAAGTGTGACTTACGGTGTAGGTAGTGGCTTGGGTTGGGCATTAGCCATCACGGTTATGGCTGGTGTGCGTGAAAAACTCAAATACAGTGATATTCCAGCTGGATTACAAGGCTTGGGCATTACATTTATTACTGCGGGTCTGATGTCACTTGGCTTCATGGCTTTCTCTGGAATCCAACTTTAAGAAGGTAGCGTAATGCTGGAAATTTTATTAGGGATTATTATTTTCACAGCTTTTGTTATTGCATTAGTATTTGTAATTATCGGTGCAAAAAGCAAATTAGTTGCTGAAGGTGATGTTGAAATCCTGATCAATAATGAAAAGAAAATTAATGTACCGGTAGGTTCAAAACTATTAACAGCTTTAGCTGAGAATGGTTTGTTTGTATCATCAGCTTGTGGTGGTGGTGGAACTTGCGGTCAATGTAAAGTAAAAATTCATTCAGGTGGCGGAGAAATTTTACCAACTGAGTTGAGTCATATTACAAAGCGTGAAGCAGCTCATGGCGAGCGTCTTTCTTGCCAAGTTTCTGTTAAACACAACATGGACATCGAAGTTGAAGACGAAGTGTTCGGTGTTAAAAAATGGGAATGTACTGTTAAGTCTAACCACAACGTAGCTACTTTTATTAAAGAATTAGTACTTGAGCTACCTGCGGGTGAAGAAATTAACTACCGTGCAGGTGGTTATATTCAGATTGAATGTCCAGAACATGTTTCTAAGTATAGTGATTTCAATATTGAAGAACGTTTTCATGAAGACTGGGATAAGTTTAACTTATGGCGCTATGTGTCAGAGGTTAAAGAGCCTGCATTGCGTGCATACTCAATGGCAAGTTATCCTGAAGAAAAAGAAATCATGCTTAACGTACGTATTGCGACACCTCCTCCAGGTGCACCAGATACGGTACCACCAGGCATTATGTCTTCATTTATCTTTAACCTAAAACCAGGTGATAAATGTATTGTTTCTGGTCCTTATGGTGAGTTTTAAGATAAAGATACTGATGCAGAAATGGTATTTGTAGGTGGTGGTGCTGGTATGGCGCCAATGCGTTCACATATATTTGATCAATTACGTCGATTAAAATCTAAACGTAAAATGACATTCTGGTATGGTGCTCGTAGTAAACGTGAAATGTTCTATGTAGAGGATTTCGATATGTTGGCTAAAGAGAATGATAACTTTGAATGGCATGTAGCGTTATCTGATCCATTACCGGATGATAATTGGGACGGATATAAAGGCTTCATTCATAATGTGTTGTTTGAAGAGTTTATTAAGAATCATCCTGCACCAGAGGATTGTGAGTTCTACATGTGTGGGCCTCCAATTATGAACACCTCTGTGATCAACATGTTGTTAGCAAACGGTGTAGAACCTGAAAATATTATGTTGGATGATTTCGGCGGTTAATTTTAATCGTAGACGTTAAAATAGAACGAGGCTTGGCTAGTCCAAAGCCTCGTTTTTTTTATTTTAGATATACAGGTGATAACATGTCTATATTCTTAGTAACTTTTGTTGTGATGCTGGTGGTTGTATTTATTATGGCTATTGGCGTAATGTTTGGCAGACGCGCTATTAAAGGCTCTTGTGGTGGCGGTATGAGCAAAGCTGAATGTGTCTGTGTAGAGAAGTGTGATAAAAGAAAAAAATTGGATGCTGAAGCGCAGTTAAATCAAGGTTAATTTTTATTTTTTGCTGATAATGTAGCGACTCTAAAAATAGATGAAAACATACTATTGGCATGATTACGAAACATTTGGTATTGATCCACAACGCGATCGTCCGGCCCAATTTGCTGGCTTAAGAACTGACGAAGACTTCAATATCATTGATGATCCGTTGGTTATTTACTGTAAACCCAGCGATGATTATTTGCCCAATCCTGAGGCTTGTCTTATTACGGGCATTACTCCTCAATTCGCAAAGTTGAACGGTGTTTGTGAAGCAGAGTTTATTTCACAGATACATGCACAACTCAGTCAACCCAATACGTGTACTTTAGGATATAACAATATTCGGTTTGATGATGAGGTCACTCGAAATTGCCTTTATAGAAATTTTTATGATCCTTATGCTCGTGAATGGCAAAATGGTAATTCCCGTTGGGATCTAATAGATGTGGTTAGAGCCGCTAGAGCATTAAGGCCAGAGGGCGTTGTGTGGCCCGTTGATGAGCAGGGCATTGCTACCAATCGTTTAGATCAATTGACTATAGCAAATAATATAGCGCATGAATCTGCACATGATGCTTTATCAGATGTAACAGCAACTATTGCTTTAGCTAAGTTAATCAAGGCTGCTCAGCCAAAGTTATTTCAGTATTTATTAGACCATCGTTTAAAAGCGCGGGTAACAGAGACATTGCATTTAGGTAGCTTTACACCGTTAGTCCATATCTCGGGAATGTATGCCACAAAAAATAATTCTCTCGCTATTGTCGTGCCGATTTGTCAGCATCCTGTTAATAATAACGGTGTGATTGTTTACGATTTATCTGCAGACCCCGAGTTGTTATTTAGTTTATCCATTGAAGATATTAAAGCGCGAATCTTTACGTCAAAAGATGAATTGCCTGAAGGGATTGAACGAATACCCCTAAAAACGGTGCATATTAATAAATGTCCTGTTTTAGCGCCTATCTCCGTGATTAAAACAGCGGATGCAGAACGTTTAAATATAGATTTAAATCGTTGCATGTTAAACGCTAAGCAGATTTCACAATTTATAGGAATTAGTAGGAAGGTGGCTGAGGTGTTTAATGAAAAACATAGGGATTCTGTTGAGGTTGATCCTGATGTTGCTATATACGCAGGTGGTTTTCTTATTGACGCTGATAAACAAAAGTGTACTAAGATAAGATCTGCCAGCATAGATGAATTGTCACAATTAGAACTAACTTTTAATGATCCTCGCTTGAATGAAATGTTCTTTCGATATAAGGGCAGGAATTATCCGGAAATTTTATCTACTGCTGATCAGGAACGCTGGAAACAGTTCTGCAAAGATAGGTTAACTGGAACGATTTCTGGTGGAGGAATGCACTTAGAAGACTATAAAGCACGCTTAGCAGAATTAAAATCAGTAGAAACTATATCCGTAGATTTAATGTGTGCCTTGAATGAATATGCGCATTCTTTATGCACTACTCATTCTATTTAATTTGTTTTCATTAAACCATCCAAGGTTAAGCTACAGTTAGGTGCAAAGTTTTGCATAAAAAAGGTGACTTCAGGTCGATTAGATTCACTGATACTCAGAGCGATTTGTTCAGCAGCGTTTACAAATTCAGTGTTGCCGGCTTTCAATTCTGATTGACATTTTAGATAGGCTGAAATTTTATCAGCCGCTTTTATAATTTCTAAATGCTCAGATGGGATCTTATTATGTTGTATGAGTTCTGCAAAATCACTACGCAAAGCATCTGGTAGCAAGTCTAATAATTCCAACTCTGCTTGTTGTTCTATTTGTTTATAGGCATTACTAATTTCAGGAGAGTGATATTTTATAGGTGTGGGTAAATCGCCAGTGATGACTTCAGTAATATCATGATAAAGCGCTGCGGTTGCTACAGCGTTTGAATCGACATGACCATCGTAATATCTATTTTTAATCAGAGCTAGCGTATGGGCAATCACAGCTACTTCCCAACTATGTTCCATCACATTTTCTTCATAGGCATTACGCTTTAATCCCCAGCGTTTTATCCATCTTAAACGTGATAAATAGGCATAAAAACTGGTTGAGATTGATGCGATTTTCATTATGATTACATTCCTGCGCTACAATAAATCGGATAAAAATATTAGTTAAACATGACTCTATGTAATGATTAAAGATAATTGCTCACCTTATTACAGGTGTGCGTGTTATTGTAGCTTTAAATTATTGCGTATTCGCAAAACTCTATCATTAAATAAATATATGCTCATTCAGTGGTATCCCGGCCATATGCACAAGGCCAGCAAAGAAATTAAGCAAACTTTGCATCAAATCGATATTGTTATTGAAGTATTGGATGCTCGTATCCCCTTTAGTAGTCAAAATCCAATGTTATCAAGACTTCGAGGCGACAAGCCTTGTATTAAAGTGCTAAGTAAAAGTGATTTAGCTGACCCTAATATTACGCAACAATGGCAATCTTATTTGGAGCAAGAACAAGGGGTAAAGTCTATAGCAATCACTGTAGAACAGCCTGATAAAATCCGTAATCTAACTGATTTATGTCATAAGATGTTGCCCGAAAAATCAGGAACAGATCGATTGATTAATACTTTAATCGTCGGTATCCCCAATGTTGGAAAATCGACGCTAATAAATATCTTAGCAGGTCGGGTTATTGCCAAAACCGGTAATGAGCCAGCAATTACTAAGATGCAGCAACGTATAGCTATTGGTAATGGCATTGTCTTAATGGATACGCCGGGTGTGTTATGGCCCAATGTTGAAAATAAAAACAGTGGTTATCGTTTAGCCACAACGGGTGCTATTAAAGATACTGCTATTGATCATGAGCAAATAGCAGATTTTGCTGCTGAATATTTATTGGTTCATTATCCAGATTTAATAAAGGAGCGGTTTAATTTAATAGAATTACCTAGTTCATCCTCTGTGCTGTTAGACGCTATTGGTAAAAGTCGAGGTTGTTTAAGATCAGGTGGTAAAGTTGATAGGGATCGAGTATCTAAAATACTGCTGGCGGAATTGAGATCGGGGATGATTGGACGTTTGAGTTTTGAAACACCAGTCATGATGGAGCAAGAATTAGCAGAATTGTTAATTATACAGGCGGAAAAAGCCGCGAAGAAAGAGGCACGTAAATCTAAACATAAGAAACCAACATAATCATGTAGTCTTTTTGATTAATGATGCTATTTGATTTAATTTCTATAGGTTGATGCAGTAACAATTCTTATCAATTGAATTGAAAAAAATTGACTTTACTGCTTTGGCAGATATAAAAAAACTATATTTGTAAATAGGGTCAGGTGGGTATAAAAATGAATAGATATGCAGATAAGACTTCATCAGAGACTAGTGTTGAAAATTTAATTAAAGAGTTAGAGGTCGGAGTAGAGAGAGGTGAGGTAATACTGACTGGTGGCTTAGCCGTAGGTATGTTTTCTTCCTTACTTGCTCCTATGCTACCTCCCTCAATATTGTTACCCGCATTATCTGTTTCATTCGCGGTAACCACTATCCTTGCAAATATAAATTACCATCGTATGCAGGATCGATTGAGTTCAATGATAGTTTTGCTGGATTGGGAACAAAGGCAGAAGATTCAGCCATTAATTGGAGTTTTTAAAGAATGTCCAGTTAATAACCTCGTTGAAGGGTTTAATCCATTAAAAAATTTAAAGCGCACTTGGAAGTGTTTGCTGGGTGGGTTAATTATGAACCCATTATGGATACCAATTTTCTATACACTAGCAATGCATATCAGTGAAGAAAAAAATCTTATAGCTTTTAGTCAGGCAGTGATGAAATTGGATATTGAATCAAATTAATTGGATGTAAGTTCGCGGATATTGATTTAATAATCAGTGTCATTAGGTAAATCTGAGTAGCTTTAATAATAAAATTTAAAACTTTCCAGAATTTATAGGCAGTAAACAATCAGTATTATAGTTGTAAAGATAGATCCATGCTTTAACAGACGCATTGTTGTTGAGATGAATTAATTGAAGAGAGCGGATGTATTCAGTCGGTTGTGGTGAGTGTGCTTCGCATTCTTCATATTCATCGAGAATAGATAGAAGTCTATTTGCGTTAGTAAGCAAATAGACTTCACCATAAACAATATCATTTGGATTTGAAGAAACTATTGCTCCAGGGTATTCCCCTATGAGAAAAAGCTTTCCGTTATAAACACCCTCAGAAAAAAAGTCGCTATAAAGATTAATTTCTTTATGTAGAGGATGATCGTATGATTTTTTTAGTGTGCCATATACAAATAGGTATTCATTTTCCATTAATTAAGCAGTAAGGATTTTTTTGATCTTCTTGATAATCCCATAATGTAATCGCTAGTACGATTACACTACTAATCCATAATAATAATTGTCCATTACACAATGTGTAATAAAATCCCATAAAAATGCGTTTAAAAATGTTCGGATAGCTTGATATAAAATCATGCAAAATAACATAGGCAATAGATTCACCAATGATTATTTCCCCAACCATCACGACTAATAAAATTGCCGTCACTCTAAGGGGTAGTCTAATTACGAGTGCAGCAATTATAAGAGCACAACCTAATAGTTGATTGTAATTAATCGTAACTAGAAATACTTCATATATGCGTTCAATGGGGTCGGGATACCCCGTAATATAATTGGCACTTTGTAAAACGATCATGCCTTCAATAATAACCAAAGCCACACCTAAATAGGCTAGCACTTTACTGATCGTGTTCATACGATGAGTAGATAGCACATGATATCCGAGTAAGTCATTAAACTGTAAGGCTGTCGCTTTGTTAAATCCATTGTGATAATAGCGAATTAACATAAATCCGATAACGCCAATAACAGGGATATAGGTAATAGGGTAGGGGAGGCTAAGATAACGACCGCTCATCGCCAATGATTGAGATTTATAAAGTGCTATAGCAACAAAAGCCATGAATACGTAACGAATCCAGATGCCAGTGGTTTCCTTTAGTTTATTGCTGAGCAAATTTAAAGTGTGTTGAAGTAATAATATTTCTAATATGAAGCTCAAACCTCCAACAAAAACAACCTGTATTCTTTGTATTAATTCAAAACTTGTATACCAATCATAGGTTATTTGATCAATTAATAAACTAGAGAGTAACTGAGTGAATGAAGCTATGATTAATTGGTTAAGTGAATTTAATGCGAGTAGAGGGGTTCGACGAAAAGCAATTAGAAAAAAAGATATTAAACCTGAAAATACCAACCGGTTAGTCCATTTAGCGTCCTCAACGACTTTGCCAGTTAAAGGAAATACACGTTCACGATGCGTTGAGTAAACACCCCAGTTAGCACCTACTACGCCTTCTAACTTACTCTTCCATGGTTGATTAAAGGCTTCAACTACGTTGTAATCAAAACCATTTTTATTAGCTAATTGAACTAATGATCGAATGAATGTTGCTTCATTTACAACGCTGGGAATAGCACCGCCGCGTTGGCGTCCAGCACTGGGCCATCCTGATTCACCTATGAGGATCGGTTTGTCAGGGAAAGCCTCACGAATTTTTGAATAGTTTTCTTCAACGCGGGCAACGGTTTCATTAATTGTAAGTGGCTCATCTTCCCAGTAAGGAAGAATATGGACCGTGTAATAATCAAGTTCTTTAGTGATTTGTGGGTAGCGTAAATAAAAAGACCACACATCAGCGTATGAAACAGGTTGTTTGATGGCTTTTCTAACTTGACGAATATATTCGATTAATTGATCGACTTTTAATTCGCCTCGTAATAAAACTTCATTCCCTATTATTACGCGTTTGATAACATCGGGGTATGCGTTTGCTAATTTAATTACTTGTGCAACTTCAGCCTCATTATCTTGTGTTTTTCCACTGATCCATGCACCTTGGATAATTTTAAGGTCGTATTTACGAGCGATTGCCGGCAAGGTTTCCATGCCATCCATACTTGAATAAGTGCGTATAGTATGCGTATCGTTTGCCAAAAGTTTCAGGTCATCATCAATTTGTTCAGTGGTTGGGAAAACTTTAGTTAATGGGCTTTGATCCTCACGAAACGGAGCATAAGAGAAACTACTAATTTTGCCATCAGGTACATCTAAACCAACATCTTGCGGACTATTACTAAAGTGGAAAAATAGAGCATTAAGACTAATGGCGAGAAGAATGAACAAAAAAAGTCTAGAAAGTTTCATGTAAATGTATAGATTGATTTAATTGGATTTATTACTATCGATATTTTGCTTATATTTAAGCATAAAACCTTCTAATTGTGTAAGTTCGCACACGGCTATGATACTTGCATGTAAGTTATGAGATTTCTGAAGTTTGACAATTTATTGTTGACGGATCTTGTTTCACGTTTATTATGAATTTTAATTATCACAAATATAATTTTATTGAGATGCCTTTATTTATAGTTATAAATTTAATATTGAGCTTTTTTGCTCAAAATGATGGTGCTTTCAAAGAAATTATAATTAATCCTTTTTTGATGGATATTTGTCTGGGATTTGCGGGTATTAGTTTGATTGTAAGTTTTGTTAAAAAGTGGCAATTAAACATTACTTATGATGTGTTTGCTAGCAGCGTATTAGTCGTATGGTTTTCAGATTGGCAACCTTATTTCAAAGATGATGCTCCAATGTTTTTTGTCTATCCAGTTTATTTTGCAATGTTGACAGCTGTTATTAGTCTTATTGTAATCGGGCATCAAAGTTATATTGATAAGGTAACATTACGTGCAATGCTTTCTTTGAGTTCTAGAACTATAATTCAACCATGGATCATTATGATTTGTTTGTTTATAAGTCTTGAATTACACCAGAATTTTCTTTTTTTCCCAACCATGATGACGTTACTAATTATTCGATTTGGTTTGTCCGGTTATCTTAGCAAGCACAATAACTAGTCTTTATATCTCTCATAGAATCAGTTAATTTCAGTAGTTCGTATAAATAAATCAGTAACAATTATGGTAAACTCGCTTATATTGTTAATAAACATTAGCTATTGCTAAGGCGGGATATGAGTTTACCTATTGATCGAACAGAAGATGTTATTAAGCAATTACATGAAGCCGCTTTAGAGTACCACCAGTTTCCGACCCCAGGTAAAATCAGCGTAGTTCCTACAAAACAACTGACTAATCAACGTGATCTTGCTTTGGCATATTCACCAGGTGTTGCTTCACCCTGTGAAGAAATTGTTGTAGACCCCTCAAACTCTTATAAATACACATCTCGTGGCAATTTAGTCGCAGTAATTACTAATGGGACTGCTGTTTTAGGGTTAGGTAATATTGGCCCCTTAGCTGCTAAACCAGTGATGGAAGGTAAAGGTGTATTATTTAAAAAATTCGCCGGAATTGATGTATTTGATCTAGAAATTAATGAGCAAGATCCTGATAAGCTTTGCGATATTATTGCTGCATTAGAGCCCACATTTGGTGGTATCAATTTAGAAGATATTAAAGCCCCCGAGTGCTTTTATATTGAACAAAAATTGCGTGAGCGCATGAATATTCCGGTTTTTCATGATGATCAACATGGTACAGCTATTATTGTAGGCGCAGCCATACTAAATGGTTTAAAAGTAGTAAAAAAAAATATTAAACATTGTAAGTTGGTTGTTTCTGGTGCCGGAGCGGCTGCTTTGGCTTGTCTAGATTTATTGGTGGATTTAGGCTTTCCACGTGAAAATATAATAGTCACCGACATCGCTGGTGTGGTTTATAAAGGTCGTATTGAGCTTAGTGATCCACATAAAGAGTGTTTTGCTCAAGATACATCTGCTAGAACATTACTTGAGGTAATTCCAGATGCAGATATCTTTTTAGGATTATCCGCGGGTAATGTTTTAAAGTCTGAGATGGTTAAGTTGATGGCGCCAAACGCACTCATCTTGGCATTAGCAAATCCCAATCCAGAGATTTTGCCAGAAGTTGTTAAATCAGTTAGAGATGACGTTATCATTGCTACAGGAAGATCTGATTACCCGAATCAAGTAAATAATGTTTTGTGTTTCCCTTATATATTTCGTGGTGCTTTAGATTGTGGTGCGACTACAATCACTCGTGAGATGGAAATTGCCGCAGTTCATGCTATTGCAGATTTAGCTCAGGCAGAGCAGTCTGATGTGGTAGCTAGTGCTTATGGCACTACGGATTTATCATTTGGCCCAGGTTACTTAATCCCCCTTCCATTTGACCCTCGTTTAATGTCAAGAATCGCTCCTGCTGTTGCTTTAGCGGCTGAAGCATCTGGAGTAGCGACACGCCCAATCGCTGATATGTCTGCTTATATCGATCGATTGCAACAGTTTGTTTATCATAGTGGTACATTCATGAATCCACTATTTCAGGCGGCGAAAAAAGTACCTGCTGATAAAAAACGAATTGTTTTTGCAGAAGCAGAAGAAGAACGTGTATTGCGTGCAGTCCAAGTGATAGTAGATGAGAAAATTGCGGTGCCGATTCTGATAGGCCGCCCTTCAGTTTTACTTTCTCGTATAGAAAAGCTGGGTTTACGATTAAAATTGGAGGTCGATTTTACAATCATTAATCCAGAGTCAGATGAGCGTTACCGTGATTACTGGCAAACCTATTTAAGTATGGCTGCTAGAAAAGGGGTGACAGAAGAATACGCTAAATTAGAAATGCGTAGACGCTTAACCTTAATTGGATCTATGTTGATTTATAAAGGTGTAGCTGATGGTATGATCTGCGGGATTTTTAGCGATTATAGTCAACATTTGACCTATATAGATCAAGTTTTAGGGCATAAAAAAGGTGCAAATGTTTATGCTGCTATGAATATTTTAATGTTGCCTGAACGCCAAATCGCTATGGTAGATACACATGTTAATGACAACCCTACCGCAGCACAATTAGCTGAGATTACTATTGCAGCAGCAGAAAAAATGCGGAGCTTGGGATTGCATCCTCGAGTAGCTTTGTTATCACAATCAAATTTTGGCTCTAGCAACAGTGAATCAGCACAAAAAATGCGAGAAGTGTTGGCTATCGTTAAAGAGCAAGCACCTGATTTAGAGATAGATGGTGAAATGCGTGGAGATGCCGCTTTAAATTACGATTTGTTAAAAGCAAAGATGCCTGCAACTACGTTAACATCTAGTGCTAATTTATTAGTATTACCCAATAAAGACGCGGCTAATATATCTTATAATTTATTAAAAACAGCGGCGGGTAATGGTATTGCAGTTGGACCCGTTTTATTGGGTTGTGCTAAGCCGGTGCATGTCTTGACTGGTTCTGCTACTGTACGTCGTATTGTAAATATGACGGCTTTGTGTGTTTTAGATATTAAATAAATTCAAATCAAAGACTATCGATTGGAGTGCTGTCTTGCTTCTGTTGAATTAAGTTCAGCGTTCTGGCTGGTAGTTTTTCTGTATTAGTGCCTTCGAGGTTTAATCGGGCATCTTCGTGGACTGTTGTCATAAAGTTAATCAATTGCATTTCATGATGCATTTTGTGTTCAAAATCTTTCGCATCCCACATTTGGTTTAATAAATGTTTAGCGTGGTGATGAATTGTAAAGGCTACCGCTTCTGGTAAATGTGTGTAACTAACTTGTATTGATTTTTTAAGTTGATCTAACGAGGCTAGGTATTGTTTATAGTCCTTTATGTCTTGGTTGCACTTGGTTTTAAGCATGGCAAGATCCGCGGCATTCTTTGTGCGGATAAGGTCAATATCATGTTCAAGTTCGACACTTTTCTTTTTTAAGTCTGCCTCTAGCGCTTTACTTGCTAAGATTCTTTCATGCTTTAATTGCAATTGCTGTTCTTGATTAAATTGGTGCCAAGTTAAGTTCTCATCCTTAATCGCATGAAGGAGTTTTAGTAAAGAAAATGTCCAGTTTTTAATATGATTCATTTTGAAGCGCATGGCTAGCAATGGTTTGTTGTAATTTTAACAAGCCATTAATATCTTGGTCACTATAAAATTTTTTGCGCGCTTGGTATATCTCTATGTAGTCATCTTGAGGTAAGTGATTTTTGATTTTAGATAAGTCTTTATCAATTATTGATATTAGCACTTTAATTTGTTGTTTATTGTCTTTGTTGAGTAAGTGTTTTTTATGATGTTGGTGAAAATAATTAATTTGTTGTGCTTTAAAGAAAAATAATTGTTGTAGTTGTACTTGTTTAGCCTCGATGAATAATAATCGTCTATGGATGCGTTCATGAGCCGAAAAATATTTTAAAACGCTATGGGTAATTTGATCAATAATAAAAGTTAGTCCAGTAATCAAGAGAATAAGAAAAGCTAAAAATATTGAAGCTAAGCCTAATTGGGTCAATAATTCAGGTGCTTTTGGAATCCCCAGCTCTAATAAAATATCTTCAGATATAAATAGAGCGAAGGACAGAAATAATAAGCTTAGGGAGATTTTAATGATCATTAATAAGGTTTTTGTACGTTATTGATTGCACATTATTGTATTCAATCATACTGCAAGTGCTGTTCGATGTAAGTTATAATGTGACATGTCTATTTATAATGCAATTATTCATCATGTCTCAGTTTTTTGAAATACATCCGGAAAATCCGCAACTGAGATTAATTCATCGTGCGGTAGAGATCATTCGTAAAGGCGGAGTTATTGCTTATCCAACAGATTCATCTTATGCCTTGGCTTGTCAGTTGGATGATAAGCAGGCTTTAGATAGAATCAAACGTATAAGACAATTAGATGATAAGCATAATTTTACTTTAGTTTGCAAAGATCTTACCCAAGTATCAATGTTTACTAAAATGAGTAATGATGCTCATCGTTTAATTAAAGCACTCAGTCCTGGTGCCTTCACCTTTATTTTAGAAGCTACCCGAGAAGTTCCTAAAAGATTACAGCATCCTAAGAAAAAAACGATTGGTATCAGAATACCAGATCATCAAGTTACGCAGTTATTGGTTCAGGAATTAGGTGAAGCCATACTGAGTTCTAGTTTGGTGTTGCCGGGTGAAACAGAGGCAATGAAAGATCCCCATGATATTAGATCTCGCCTTGAGCGTGAATTGGATTTAATTATTGATGCTGGAGTTATTGAGAATGAAATTACTACTATGATCGAGTTTTCGGATCAGGGTGCAGAAATCATTAGGCAGGGCAAAGGGCTTGCCCCCATGTTAACTTAGAGTATTGGGATTTATATGGATCAATTAACGCTTATTCAGCGTATTGTAGTTTGGATTTTGCCCGTTATTTTTGCAATAACAGTACATGAGGTTGCTCATGGATGGATGGCGAAACAATATGGAGATAATACGGCGTCTTCGTTAGGACGATTAACTTTAAATCCAATTAAGCATATTGATTTATTAGGGACTATTATTTTGCCTGGGTTGCTTTTGTTAACTGGTACAGGTTTTATTTTTGGCTGGGCTAAGCCTGTTCCAGTCAATGCACGACATTTTAAAAAGCCATTACATGATATGGCAATCGTCGCTCTTGCTGGTCCGGTCTCTAATTTATTAATGGCATTGTTTTGGGCGCTGATTGCGCGGATTGGCGTATTGATTGGTGATAGCTTTGAAGCAGTTGCACATCCTTTGATTTACACGGGGGTCGCTGGTATAACTATTAATTTAGTCTTGGCAATGATTAATTTACTGCCTATTCCACCCTTAGATGGGAGTAGAATTTTAACAGGCATGTTGCCACAGTATTGGGCATGGCAATACAATAAATTAGAACGTTTTGGATTTATCATTCTGATGGCGTTATTGTATTTTAAAATATTAAATCTGATATTGGCTTACCCCTTATATCTTGCTCAAAATTTGTTTTTTTCAATTGCTGGACTTTAATAATGCAATGCGGGAATGACTGAAATCGTTGAAGAACAAAGTTTCACAGAGAATGTTTTAGCAATAGTTAATGGAGAGCCATATAGTCAATTACCGGTGGATCTCTATATTCCACCTGATGCAATGGAAGTGTTTCTTGAGTTGTTTGAAGGGCCACTAGATTTATTGTTGTATTTAATTAGAAGACAAAATTTGGATATTGTTAATATCCCAATTGCCCAAATTACGCATCAATACATATCCTACATCCAAATTATGGATGTGCTTAACTTGGAGTTGGCCGCAGAATATCTTGTGATGGCTGCTTTATTGGCAGAAATAAAGTCTAGGATGTTGTTGCCAAGACAAAGTGAGCAGGAAGAGGACGAAGAAGACCCTAGGGCTACATTAATTCGACGATTACAAGAGTATGAGTGTATTAAAGTCGCCGCAGAAGAAATGGACTTGTTGCCCAGAGTAGAGCGTGATGTTTTCGCAATTGATGTAGATACTTCGTCCTTGAATGTTTATCAACAACTGCCCGATGTGCAGTTAAAAGATATGATACTCGCATTTCAAGATGTCATTAAACGTGTTGAGCAACTCAGTCATCACCAAATAACCAAAGAAGCTTTATCAGTCCGTGAACGAATGGCAACCATTTTGGAAAAACTTAAAGGAGAAAATAGTCTCATTTTCTTTGAATTATTTAACAGAAAAGAAGGTAGACACGGAATCGTTGTCTCGTTTCTGGCAATCCTCGAGCTTGGAAAAGAAGGACTCATCGAAATTACCCAATCAGAACCCTTTGGAGAAATCCGAGTTAGAGGTTCCGGTTTCGCCACCGGTAAAACGATCATCTAAAAGAATAGTAAAGCCCAAGGATGCTTTTGAGTTAAAAGTTGAGCAACAGCCACAAAGGCTCGTTAGGCTAAGGCCCTTTGGAAAGTTTAGAAAATCAGTAAAACAAAAAGAAACACCGGTAATCGAATCTTATACAACAATCAGACATAAAATCGATTTTAATGTGAATACACAGCGAATAGTTGAGGCAATTTTATTTGTGGCCAAGCAGCCGATGACCGCTAGGCAAGTCTTAGAGGTTTTTCCTGAATTAGAACGCCCAGACTTAAAAGAGATAGATTTAGCTATTGCAGCTATAGCTGAAGAATATTTAAGTAGACCTATAGAGTTAAAGCACGTGGCTAGTGGCTATCGTTTTCAGATAAAACAAGACTTATCACATTGGGTGTCTCGATTATTTGAAGAGAAGCCACCCAAATATTCTCGGGCATTGCTAGAAACTTTAGCTATTATTGCTTATAAGCAACCGGTGACACGCGCTGATATAGAAGATATTAGAGGTGTAAGTGTTAGTTCGAGTATTATGCAAACCTTATTAGAGCGTGAGTGGATTAAGGTTGTAGCTCATAAAGAGGTGCCAGGTCGTCCTGGTTTATATGGCACAACAAAAGTTTTTTTAGATTATTTTAATATTTCAACTTTAAGCGAATTACCTACTCTGGCAGCAATTCAACAGCCATCAGAGTTTAAGGATAATATAAAGCAATCAGTACAGGTAACGAGTGAACAGTAATAAACCTAATCAAGGTAAAACGAGCGATTCTAAAAATAAGGTTTCTAAATCGCCTAAACAACAAAGACGAAATCAAGATCGCTTTAAGCCTCAAGAAGAAGCTAATAAACAACTTAAGCGCTTTATAAAAAAGCCTGATTTTGAAAAGCCGGTTGTTAAACCTGCTCAAGCCAAACCTGCAGTGGCTGTCGATGGCGAACGTATTCAGAAGGTGCTTTCACGTGGGGGATTGGGTTCTCGAAGAGAAATAGAGCGCTGGATAGAGGAGGGGCGTTTAAAACTCAATGGTAAACCCGTAGCTTTGGGAGATCGCTTGAAGCCAGGTGATTATTTGCAGTTGAATGATCGTGTGGTCAATTGGGATAAGTTTGCTATTCAGCCTACCCGAGTGCTGTTGTATCACAAGCCGACAGGTGAAGTAGTAACGCGTCGTGATCCAGAGGGGCGTCCGGTCGTCTTTACCCAATTACCCAAATTGTCGACGGCGCGTTGGATCTCAGTAGGTCGCTTAGATATCAATACTTCAGGGTTGTTATTGGTTACCAATAACGGTGAGTTGGCTAATAAATTAATGCATCCTTCCACAGAAGTAGAGCGTGAATATGCAGTGCGTATTTTGGGTGATGTATCTGATGCTACCTTAGAGACCTTAAAAAAAGGAGTTGAATTAGAAGATGGAGTAGCAAAGTTTGATCAAATTCACTTTTACGGTGGCGAAGGCGCTAATAAGTGGTATCACGTCATAGTCAGCGAAGGTAGAAACCGCCTTGTTAGGAGATTGTGGGAATCACAGGAAGTTATAGTAAGTCGATTGACACGTGTTCGTTACGGGCCGGTGGTATTACCTGAGCGCTTAAAAACATGCACGTTTTATGAGTTAACGGATAAAGAATTAGATTTATTATTCGAGTTCGCTGGTTTAGAAAGAAATGAACCGGATGCGATTCCTGCTAAAGCTGATGCGCATCGACGAGATAATAGAAAAAGATAGCTTTCTAATTACCTGAATTTATTTAAGGGTTGCTAAACTGCATGCTCTTGGTATAATAGATGGCTATTGAGGTTTATATGACTTCAGGCGCGTAGCTCAGTTGGTTAGAGCACCACCTTGACATGGTGGGGGTCGTTGGTTCGAGTCCAATCGTGCCTACCAGGCATTAAAGCACTGCTTAAGCGGTGCTTTTTTTATTGTAGCAATCAAAATTATAAAGAATGTTAGTAATTACTCTTCCAGATGGCTCTCGTCGTGAATTTGATCACGCAGTTACAGTAATGGATGTGGCTCAATCAATAGGTGCCGGTTTAGCTAAAGCGACATTAGCGGGTCGAGTTAATAATGTTTTGGTTGATGCAAGTACGCTCATAACAGCAGATTCAACTTTGCAGATTATTACGGCAAAGGATGAGGAGGGTGTTGATGTTATTAGGCATTCAACAGCTCATTTATTGGCACAAGCAGTAAAACAATTATTTCCAGAAGCTCAAGTTACTATTGGGCCTGTCATAGAAAATGGCTTTTACTATGATTTTTCATATCATAGAGCTTTCACGCCAGAAGACTTAACTGCCATTGAGGCTAAAATGCAGGCATTAGCATCAGCAGATTACGCTATTAGTCGATCTGTTGTGAGTCGAGATGCGGCGGTTGAGTTTTTTAAAGATCTTGGTGAGCATTACAAAGCAGAATTGATTGAATCTATTCCTTCTGACGAAGATTTGTCTTTGTACGAGCAAGGTGGGTTTACAGATTTATGCCGTGGTCCTCATGTGCCGAGCACAGGTAAGCTAATAAGTTTTAAATTAATGAAGATTGCTGGTGCTTATTGGCGCGGTAATTCAGATAATGAAATGCTCCAACGTATTTACGGTACTGCTTGGGCGGATAAGAAAGAATTACAAGCCTATTTACATCGTTTAGAAGAAGCAGAAAAACGCGATCACCGTAAATTAGCTAAAACATTTGATTTATTTCACATGCAAGAAGAAGCTCCAGGCATGATCTTCTGGCATGATAAAGGTTGGGTTATTTACCAACAGATTGAACAGTTTATTCGTGAGAAGTTACGCGTCAATGGTTACGGTGAAGTCAAAACACCGCAGTTAGTTGATCGTAGTTTATGGGAAAAGTCAGGTCACTGGGATAAGTTTGGTGCGATGATCTTTACCACGCATTCAGAAAGTCGCGACTACGCCGTTAAACCG
>CAIXDX010000234.1 GCA_903918335.1 uncultured Methylococcaceae bacterium
GACCCCTTTGTTGTTTTACTCTTTACTCGGACTGACGGTTTAGACTGGAAAAAATGCCTTAAGAATTAATGTCAGGATTCCTCCCAGCACCAAACCAACCATCCATTTAATAACGATTAATTCACGCTCCAATCGATTAATGTCGGTTTTTGTAGCAAGCTGAGAATCCATTGCTTCAGAAAATGCAGTCACTAATGCTTCTGCCTCAGCTTTAGCCTGTTCCTCTGGAACACCCCCAGCTCTAAGTTTTTCAACAAATTTCAATGTATCAAATGTAATTGTCGCCACAACAAGCTCCAGCCTATTTTAAAATGCGAGTAGTATAACAAATCAAAGGCTTTGATTGACTTAAATACCCTAAGCCGCCCAATCCTCTATTCTCAAACTCTCAATACGTTCAAACTCACGCACATTATGCGTGACCAGTGTAGCGTTTTTTGATAGTGCATGACAGGCAATCCAAAGGTCATTTCCGCCAATTGGCGTACCTGCTGTTTTTAGCAACGTAAACTGTGTAGCGTAGTGTTGGCATAGACTTGGATTAGTGTCATATTGAACCGGAACGATCTGGGTCAGTTGATACAACTGGTTCATCACCTGGGTTTTGCGTGTGCTTCGTTCTGCACCCTTGAGTAATTCGGCATAAGTAAAAAAAGACATACACAACGCGGATTCTTTATCCAGTGCATTGATGCGTTCGGCCACAGCAGGGGGTTTGTTTTTAAGCAAATAGATGAGAATATTGGTGTCCAACATGTAAATCATAAAGACTCGCGATCCTGCATAACGGGCTGTTGCTGATAATCTCGTTCAAGCTGGCTAACAAAATCGTCATCAAATCCGTTCAGGACAGCCAATAAAGCCATGCCACGATTAATCGGCAACGGATGAATCACCAAATCGCCGTTAGCGTTTTGACTAATTTCAACCTGACTCACATCCAGTCGGAATTCTTGTGGAATACGCACCGCTTGGCTGTTGCCGTTTTTGAAAATGCGTGTGATTAAAGTCGCCATAGACTACTCCTGATGTATGTACATAAGTGTGTGTATTATAATTTTAGATCTTTCACCCTGCAAGAGCAATAAAGCAAGAGCAATAAAGGGGTCAGACCCCTTTGTTTGCACACTTTTGCTTTAGCATTGCCATATATTGGGATGCAATACCGGATTTATCTTTGGCAATGAAATCGCGTATTTCTTTTAAATCGTGTAGAGCCAGTGGAGTAAACCTTGCGCTTGTCATAATGAAGGATACTGCTTTAGATGAGACCGTTGAAAGCAGTGTCGCTATCAACTAATAATCCTTGATCGGCTTGCTGAATGCCCGCATTTAAATCGTTTTGCAAAACGTGTAATTTTAACTGTTGATACGCCTTGTATTCACTATCAGACAGTATGACTGCGACAGGGCGCCCCTTTTTCTCAATGGTTACGGGATTACGTTGAGTCATATCGAGTAACGCACCAAAATGTGTTTTAGCTTCAGTTGACGTCATGTTGATCATTGTAGTCATTCCCTAATGGTTAAAATGATTGTTTTAATCATTATGGCCGTGATGGAGAACTAATACAAGAACATTACATTACAAAAAAATCACAGACACCGTTAGGTGTATGTGATTAAAGTAGGTTGATTAATTTAACCTGCTGCGTGATCTCTTAGCCATTCTTTTAAAGCAGCATTTATGCGAGTTTGCCATCCCTTTCCTGTCGCACGAAAAGCGTCTAATACATCAGGATCGAGACGTATTCCAGTAAATACTTTGGGGTTATCCGTTCGCGGTCGTCCACCTTTCGGTTTCAACATTCCAGACGCCATCGTCTCCCCGAATATCTCAGGCAAAACTTCAGACGCTGGACGCATTCTTGCAAAATCATCAGTGGTCAACTCTGGTGAGTCTTCATCTGGCTTATCAGCCATAGGATGTGAATCAATAAAGTCCCAGTCAATCTTTGATGTTGGCTTCATATTTTTTTATCTCACGTTTATTTGCTTTGCGAAAACTGATTACTCTTATACCTTCTTTGATTGACTTAAATACCAGGATCATCAAACGGCCTTGTAAATAACCAGTCGCTTGATAGCGGATTTCGCCATAATTTAATCTGTTATCTGATTCAATCGTTGCTGTGCTCCAATCAAAGTCAGTTACAAAAACAAAATCTAATCCCCGCTCTTTGATGTTTCTTTCGTTCTTGATAGGATCAAATTCAATAATCATATTATTTATTGTATAAACAAAAACATATAACAACAAGCTTTCTTACAAAAAAAATCACAGACACAGTTAGGTGTAGGTGATTTAAAAGTGGGTTGATTAAATAACTATTTTAGAGATGGGTTGACAGAAATCTGTCGTGCCAGCAGAAGAAATACTAGCGACCTTAAACTCATACATCTGGCCAGGAATAAGGTTTTGAATTAAACACGTAGTCACTGTACTAATGTCCGCCTCAA
>CAIXDX010000235.1 GCA_903918335.1 uncultured Methylococcaceae bacterium
CAACAGCAGGCAGATCATGTCATTGTGACGGATGATAATCCCCGATTTGAAGAAAGTGTTGCAATAGTATCTGATATTTTGGCTGGATGTGAAAAAGACGAGGTAACTTATTCAAAAGTTGAAATCATGCAAAATAGAGAACAAGCCATACATTCAGTAATTAAAAAAGCGACACAATACGATTGTATTTTGATTGCAGGTAAAGGACATGAGGATTATCAAGAAATTAAAGGTGTGAAAACACCTTTTAGTGATAGTCAGGTAGTGGAAGAGGCTCTTAGAGTGAGAGCGAAATTATCATGAAAATGCTATTAAGCGATTGCGCAAAAGCGGTCAACGGAAAACTAGTCGGTGATGATGTCTTGATTAAATCTATCAGCATTGATACTCGTGCCATTAAGCCTGACCAGCTTTATATAGCTATTAAGGGACAAAATTTTGATGGTAACGAGTTTGTAGAACAAGCTCAGCAAGCTGGGGCAGTGGCAGCCATTGTGCATGCAGGGATTAGCACATCTTTACCACATGTTTATGTAGAGAACACGCGTTTAGCATTAGCGGAATTGGCAGGTGAGTGGCGTAAATCATTATCCGAGAGTAATAAAAACTCTCTATTTGTCGTTGGTGTTACAGGAAGTAATGGTAAAACGACAGTGAAAGAGATGGTCGCCGCAATATTAGCTGTTAACGCTTCCGTATTATTTACACAGGGTAATTTAAATAACGATATCGGGGTACCTTTAACTTTATTGCGTTTAGATGAAACTCATCGTTATGCAGTCATAGAAATGGGTGCTAATCACGCAGAAGAGATTGCTTATACAAGTCAATATGCTCAGGCGGATGTTGTGATTATTACCAATGCGGGCGCGGCACATTTAGAAGGTTTTGGAAGTTTAGAAGGGGTTGCAAAAGCAAAAGGTGAGATTATTGAAACCCTTAAGCCAGAGGGCGTTGCAATCATTAATCATGATGATGATTACTTTGAATATTGGAAGTCGGTAGCAGGCGAAAGGTCTGTTTTATCTTTTGGACTAAGTGCTGATGCAGATGTTACTGCAAAAAAAATAAACACAGGCATTAGTCAAAACGGTTTTGTAACTACATTTGAGATAGTAACCGTGCAGGGTGTTATTGATATCAATTTGAGATTGGCTGGCCAGCATAATGTGATTAATGGATTAGCTGCAACAGCGGCGGCTTTGGCTCTAGGTATTGAATTAAAACAAATTAAGCAGGGCTTAGAAAGTTTAAAACCAGTGACTGGTAGGATGCAGCCTTTAGTAGGGCGGTTAGGTAATATCATTATAGATGATACTTATAATGCTAATTCCTCTTCTCTTAAAGTAGGTCTTGATGTGTTGAGTCAACTGAAAGGTAGATCTTGGTTGGTTTTGGGTGCTTTTGGTGAATTGGGTCCTCAAAGCGCTAAGATTCATGAGGATATGGCTGAAATGATCAAATTGAGTGGAGTTGAGAGGCTATTTGCAACGGGGGCTGATGCTTTTAAAACCGTTCAGGCATTTGGGGTAGGTGCTTCATTTTATGAAGAACAAGAAGAGTTGATTGCCGAATTAGAAAAACAATTAAAAGGCGATGAAACCATTTTGATTAAGGGTTCACGAGCAAGGCGCATGGAGAATGTAGCGGCGGCGTTAGTGGAAAATTACAGGAACTAAGCGATGTTACTTTATTTTACTGATTATTTAATGACATTTGATGGTGGGTTTAGAGTCTTTCAATATCTAACCTTTCGCGCTATTTTGGGTGCACTCACTTCATTGATTATTTCATTCATTATCGGACCAGTGATGATTAGAAAATTGAGCTCTAATAAAATTGGTCAAAGTATACGTGAATTAGGTCCGCAATCTCATTATGAGAAATCAGGCACGCCTACTATGGGTGGCGCTTTGATTTTGGTAGCAATTACAATTAGTACATTACTGTGGGCAGATCTAAGTAATCGTTATATTTGGGTTATTTTGTTAGTCACAATAGGGTATGGAGTGATTGGATTTATTGATGATTATAGAAAAGTCATCAAACGAAATAGTGACGGCTTATCAGCTAAAGCAAAGTATTTAAGTCAGTCAGTCATAGGTCTAACTGCAGCACTTTTCTTATATAAAACAGCAGTTGTTCCAGCTGAAACACAACTTATCATCCCTTTTTTTAAGGATTTTATGTTGGATATGGGATGGACTTATGTGGTTTTGACTTACTTTGTAATCGTCGGTACCAGTAATGCCGTTAATTTAACAGACGGATTAGATGGTTTAGCTATTATGCCAACGGTGATGGTGGCTGCAGGATTGGGTGTCTTCGCTTATCTATCAGGACACATTGGTTTCTCTGAATATTTAGCCATTCCCTTCTTACCTAATTCGGGTGAGTTAATTGTATTTTGTGCTGCTTTAGTAGGTGCTGGATTAGGTTTTCTATGGTTTAACGCCTATCCAGCAATGGTATTTATGGGAGACGTTGGAGCGTTGGCATTGGGTGGTGCATTAGGTGTTTTAGCCGTATTAGTGCGTCAAGAAATTGTGCTGATGATTATGGGAGGTGTTTTTGTAATGGAAACTGTCTCAGTCATGATTCAAGTCGCCTCTTTTAAATTGACGGGTAAGCGAGTATTTCGTATGGCACCAATTCATCATCATTTTGAGTTAAAAGGTTGGCCTGAGCCAAGAGTCATTGTGCGCTTCTGGATTATTACGGTTATTTTAGTGTTAATTGGTTTAGCAACATTGAAGTTGAGATAAGCTATGAGATTTTTTAATTATTTAATGTTCCGTATGTGCGACAGGCTAGTTCAATCCTTATGACTATGGATAATATAGCTATTTTGAAGGCTCTGAAAGAGCGCTTTGATTTAGATACTAAAAACTCGAAGATTTTAGTAGTTGGTTTGGGCCATACAGGCGTATCAGTTGCATATTATTTGCAAAAGTTAGGCTTTAAATTTGCGATAACTGATAGTCGTGACAAACCACCCTTAAAAGATAGATTTTTTGAGGCAATGCCAGATACCCCTATTTTTACAGGTGGGTTTGATGAGTCTGCTTTTGAAGTGGCAACTCATTTAGTAGTCAGTCCTGGCGTTTCTTTGATGGAAAAATCAATTGTTAAAGCGATTGCTATTGGCGTAAAAGTAGTAAGTGATATTGATTTATTTGCTTGTTCTGTAGATGTGCCGATTGTTGCTATTACGGGTTCAAATGGTAAAAGTACTGTCACTACAATGGTGGGCGAGATGGCTAGCGCATCCGGTAAGCGAGTAGCTGTCGGTGGGAACTTGGGTACTCCAGCTTTAGATTTACTTGCAGAAGATACTCAGTTGTTTGTATTGGAGCTCTCAAGTTTTCAATTAGAACGAACCAGTGCATTAAATGCAGCTGCAGCAACTGTCCTTAATGTTTCAGCAGACCATTTAGATAGACATGACGATTTAGATAGTTATGCAAAAGAAAAGCAACGAATATTTCGTGGTAATGGCGTATTAGTTCTTAATGCTGACGATCCTATAGTTAATAAGATGCAAGAAAAAGAAAGGTGTGTTTTTACTTTTACAATCAAAGATAATAATGCAGATTTTTATATAGAAATTCAAGGCGATAAAGAATACTTAATGCATGATAAAGAAATATTAATGTCGTTGGAAGATTTGCCCCTTGAGGGGCGACATAATGCAGCTAATGCATTAGCCGCAATAGCATTGGGTAGCGCAGTAGGTTTAGATAAAAGCTCTATGTGTAAGGCTTTAAAAGCATTTAAAGGTTTGGATCATAGAATGCAAAAAATAGCCAAGATTCGAGGAGTGACTTGGGTCAATGATTCTAAGGCAACAAATATAGGAGCCTGTGTTGCGGCATTAGAAGGATACGACACCAAAGTTATCTTGATAGCCGGTGGTGATGCTAAAGGTGCTGATATGAATGAATTAGCGCCTTATATTAAAGATAAAGCTAAAGGTGTTGTTTTGCTAGGTAAAGATGCTGATTTAATCAAGCAAGCGATTAATGAAAGCGTACCCACCTATTCGGCTAAAAATATGGAAGAAGCTGTAAAAATATGCGCCAGTATTGCTGAAGGCGGTGATAGTGTGTTGTTGTCACCGGCATGCGCCAGTCTTGATCAATATAAAAATTATCAGGACCGAGGTAATCAGTTTTCAAAAGCAGTATTAAGGTTGCTGGCATGAAGGCAACTATGAAGCCATCAAGAATTGGACAGTTTCATTTTGAGCCAATTTTAGTCGTGGTTTTCTTTAGTTTATTACTAATTGGATATGTAATGGTTGGATCCGCTTCTATGCATAAAAGTGCTGACGCCTTTAATTACATAAAAAAACAATCAGTTAATATTTTTATAGGTCTGAGTGTTGCCTATATTGTAACGAAAGTGCCAATTAAAACATGGGAAAAATACAGTCAAGTATTATTTCTATTTGGATTGGTTTTATTAATTATTGTGATAGTTCCAGGTGTTGGTGTAAAAGTTAATGGTAGTACTCGCTGGTTATCATTAGGTGGATTTAGATTTCAGGTTTCAGAGATTGTTAAATATTTCTCAGTAATTTATATGGCGGGGTATGTAACAAGACATCAAAAAGCAATTAGAGATTCTACATTTAGTTTATTTAAGCCAATTGTATTGTTTGGTATTGCATCTGTGTTGTTATTATTGGAGCCAGATTTTGGTTCATCAGTTGTTATTATCACTATTGCTATGGGGATTATGTATCTCGCAGGTGCACGATTAATTCAATTTATAACATTGATGGGTGTGTTAGTCTTTTTGGCTTCAGTGCTTGTTTATATTGCTCCTTATCGTATGAAAAGGGTTACTAGTTTTTTAGATCCATGGGCAGATGCTAAAGACACCGGGTATCAATTGGTGCATGCCTTAATATCATTCGGTCGTGGAGAATGGGCAGGAGTCGGTTTAGGAAATGGTATTGAAAAACTATTTTATTTACCTGAGGGGCATACAGATTTTCTGTTTTCAGTTATTGCTGAAGAGTTGGGTTTGTTAGGGGTGTTGACCGTAATAAGTTTATTTGCAGTATTTGTATGGCGAACATTTCTAATTGCCGAAGCGGCTGAACAGTTGGGAGAGAAATTCTCAGCCTATATAGCTTATGGATTAGGTATTTGGTTTGGCTTCCAGTCCTTGGTTAATATGGGGGTTAATATGGGGATATTACCGACTAAAGGGTTAACTCTACCATTAATGAGTTATGGCGGTGGTAGTATGCTCATAATGTGTTGTGCTGTGGCTTTGTTATTTAGAGTGCATAGTGAGATTGAAGAAATCAAGGCAAATATGCCAAAAGAAAGGTCAAAATGGGTAAACGCATAATCGTTATGGCCGGTGGAACTGGTGGACATGTTTTCCCAGCTTTAGCTGTAGCAGAGTTGTTGTTGGAAAATGGGTGGGATGTGAGTTGGTTAGGCACAAAGAAAGGTTTGGAAAGTAGAGTAGTTTCTGAGCAGGGTATAGAAATTGATTGGCTCTCAGTCGCTGGTGTTAGAGGTAAAGGTTTATGGTCAAAAATAACTGCCATATTTAACTTATTCAAAGCTTGTTATCAAGCTACTAAAGTTTTGCTAAAGCGCAAACCAGATGTTGTCTTAGGAATGGGAGGCTTCGTAGCAGGACCTGGTGGGTTAATGGCAAAATTATTAGGGATTCCTCTGATTATTCATGAGCAGAATCGGGTGCCAGGAACTACAAATCGTTTGCTTTCTAAATTAGCTAATCAAGTTCTAGAAGGGTTTCCAGGTAGTTTTAATCAGCAGGTGAAAGCGAAGTCTACCGGTAATCCGTTAAGAAAGAAGTTTTTAATAGCAAGTAAAAATCAGCGTCAATTGCCAGTTAGTGAAGTAAAGCTGTTGATTGTTGGCGGTAGTCAAGGTGCAAAGATTCTAAATGAAATGGTTCCTGACGCTATTGCCAATTTGGGTGGGCTAATTGAAAGCCAAATTAAGATATCTATCAGGCATCAAACGGGTGAGACGATGTCGGTGGAAGTGAAACAGCACTACAAAGAGTTATCGATTAAAGCAGAAGTTAATGTTTTTATCCAGGACATGGTTGATGCTTATCAATGGGCGGATTTAGTGGTTTGTAGGGCAGGTGCTATGACAGTCAGTGAAGTCGCTGCTATGGGTATTCCGGCAATATTAATACCCTTGCCTAGTGCAATAGATGATCATCAAACGGCAAATGCACGTTATTTAAGTGATGCAGGAGCTGGAGTGTTATTAGTGCAAAAAGATATGAATCCAAAGTCTTTAGCTGAATGTATAAATAGAGTGTTAAACGAATTACCAAAGATGAGTAATGCAGCTAAAGAATGTGCTTTATTGGATGCTACTCAATTGGTTGCAGAATATTGTATAGCGGAGGCAGTGTAATGAATGCATCTGTATCTTCGCAATTAACGACAAGTTTTGGAAATATTAAGCGTATTCATTTTATAGGGATAGGCGGCACAGGTATGTGCGGTATTGCCGAGGTTTTATCGAACTTAGGCTATCAAGTTTCTGGATCAGATATTAAAGAAAGTGTTGTCACACAAAGGCTTGCTGATTTAGGCGTTAAGATAGCAATTGGGCATAAGCGAGAGAATGTAATAAATGTTGATGTGGTCGTTGCATCCACTGCTATAGATAGAACGAATGAAGAAATTGATCAGGCTTACTTAAATAGAATACCAGTGATACCTCGGGCTGAAATGTTAGCTGAGTTAATGCGATTTAGGTTTGGAATTGCAGTTGCGGGTACACATGGAAAAACTACCACCACAAGTTTAACGGCAAGTATGTTAGCAGAAGGTGGCTTAGATCCAACTTTTGTAATTGGCGGGCGACTAAATA
>CAIXDX010000236.1 GCA_903918335.1 uncultured Methylococcaceae bacterium
GCTTTGGGAGCAGGATGTCGGGGGTTCGAATCCCTCCACCCCGACCAGTTTAGCGCTTGTAGCTCAACCGGATAGAGCACCGGCCTTCTAAGCCGGGGGTCGCAGGTTCGAGTCCTGCCAAGCGCGCCATTCAGAGAAAAATCCAATATTATGGTGAGCGTAGCTCAGTTGGTAGAGTCCCGGATTGTGATTCCGGTTGTCGCGGGTTCGAGCCCCGTCGTTCACCCCAGTAATTTCAATGACTGACGTCATTTTCCTTTGTAGTAAAAATTCCCCGTGTAGTTTGTTGTCTCAGAGTGTAGAATTCCGGTCTTTTTTTGATAATCAGTTCGACTACCGGTATTTTTTAAACTAGCGTTCTCTGTGTATTCCTGAAGGTGATTACTGCTCAAATGAGCATAGCGTAAGATCATCTTTAAATCAGTCCAACCCCCCAGTTCTTTTAATAGATGCAGATGCGTGCCGTTTTACACATGCCAACTTGCCCATGTGTGTTTTAAGTCGTGCCATTTAAGTACTGACGTACTAAAAGGTTTGGTCAGATAATTCTCTGCAAATACGCGTAAATCTTATGTTCAAAGATCTAAGATCCATTCATTTAAACTATCTAACTAGATTTACAAAGAACTCATGTTAGATGATCGAGTGTAAAGATTTCATAATGATATAAAGATTAAATAGAAATAGATTGTTTTTTATGGGGAAATAATTTGTTTCTGCTTTACCCTCACATCCGAGTGAAACTTTGGTATCAATTAATATATTATGTGTAGTTATTCACATTCTGTAATAATTCGGCTAATTGACATTCTAAACTTTAAGTTTATACCTATCCATTAGTTTACAAACCCAAGTTAATAACTCACTCAAAAATGAAAAATACGCCTAATTTAGTTAATTTTCACCATTTCTATCTTTTAGTATTTATATTTTTTTTCCCTTCAGTGTGTTTCTCTGAAGAGATTGTTAGTAGTGGTCATTTTGATTTAAAGCACCAATTTGTGGGTTATTTAGCGCTTGTAGTGACTCTTATTGCTTACATTGGAGCAATGACTGAAGACGTGCATTTGATGAAAAAATCCAAACCTATGATATTGGGTTCTGTTTTGACTTGGTTTGCTATTTGTATTTATTACGCCTTACAAGGTCATGCAAAAATCGCATCTTTGGCTTTCGAAAGCAATTTATTAGCCTACATAGAGCTACTTCTGTTTATCTTGGTTTCAATGACGTATTTAAATACTTTAAATGAAAGAGGTATCTTTGATGGGCTGAGAATTTATTTGTTGAACAAGCAGTTTAGTTATCGTCAGTTATTTTGGATTACAGGTGTGTTGGCTTTTATGCTTTCAACCATCATAAATGGGCTTACTGTGGGTTTATTAATGGGGTCAATAGCCTTAGCTGTCGGGAAAAGGGAGCCAAAATTTGTGGCCTTGGCATGCGTTAATATTGTTGTCGGTGCCAATGCTGGCGGTACAATGAGCCCATTGGGTGGCATCTCTACATTATTTGTTTGGCAAAAAAATATTTTGCACTTTACAGAATTTTTCTCATTAACTATTCCTTGTCTGATTAACTTTTTAGTGCCTGCGTGCATTATGCATTTTTCAGTACCCAAACAAACTCCCGCTGTTTCTCAGAGTGTTATTGCTTTAAAGCGCGGTAGTAAGCGGATTGTGTTTTTGTTTGGCTTAACATTGGCAATCACGGTTTCATCTAATATTTTATTAGAACTACCACC
>CAIXDX010000237.1 GCA_903918335.1 uncultured Methylococcaceae bacterium
CAATAGCAGTGCCAAAAGGCAGAGTCGCTAGCATATGCGCCCCATCTAACTCACCATTAATGACTCTATCTAAAAGCACTTTCCAATTAGCCTGTGCTTCAAGTTGTACTGAAAGCCCTTCGTCTTCAAAATAGCCTTTTTCAAAGGCAACTGCTAAGGGCGCCATGTCTGTTAATTTGATAAAGCCGAGTTTAATGCTTTCTTTTTCAAGATGTTCAACAGCGCTCACCTGAGTAGCAACGGTCAATGCAGCAATAGCTGTGACAGTTGATAGTGTAGTTGCCAAACTTTTGAGCGATAGTTTTCTTGTTTCTTTCATGATAGTTATCCTATACATAGATTTTGGGCAAAAAAAAACGTCGCTTAATCGAGTGATAGATCACTACGATTGAGTCGACGCCTTTGTCTGGTGCTCAGCTTTGAGCAAATAGTTAGATTCCGCCTTTGGAATCCTTTAGTTTTATTAAAGCATTAGTTGTGCCAGTTTCCGGCATAAAGGCTTTGTTTTTATGTTGTATGTTTATTAACAATGGCTTACGTATTGCTTTTGTTACTAGAGATGATTATGTGTTTTAAAGTGTTTTTGCTTTAATTAAGCGACACCGCTTTAAAAGTGTGCGTAAATTATATTTTCGCACCAATTCGAGTCTTTAAGGTTTTAGAATAAGAAGCTTACGATTGCTTTTAAATGCCCTTGTTCTATTACTGGTATAGCCAGCATAGTGCTTAAGTTATTTAATTCAGGAGTGTAACTTGTTTCATTATCGCCGGTAATAAGGGGTATGCCAGTCAGCCATACTCGTCCTAATGCACCGACGCCTTTAGTTACTGGAAGTGTTTCAAATATCGCGGCCAAATCATTGGCATCTTTACTGAAACCTTGTTGACAAATGAGTTGGGTGCCTTCTTTGTTAGGTATCCAGAGTTGGATACGTTTTGCAATGGGAGTGGATTTTGCTGAAAGAAACGCCATAATGTAAGGTGCTTCAGGATCATTATAAACGGGGATGCTAATCCCAACAGTGATACCCTCTAATTGTGCTTCTTTTGTTCTGATAAAATTACTAGCTTTGCCTAAATCTTCAATGAGTATAGGCATTCCTGTTTCCCAAGCTACCCCTGCTATTCCTTGGTTCTTTGGTACGGATAGTTCTCTCGAAATTGTTTCAAAATGCTTTAAAGTGCCGTAATAACCATCCATGATACTGAGCGTGTTTTCTAGTGCTTTAGATCGGCTCCATACTTCTATCGCTCCGGCATGGTCTTCATCATCACCACATAAAAAAACCACCACTGCCATTAAAAACTCACCTGAGAATATGGGTAGGGCAATGCCACAGGTTAGTCCTGCATTTTGGGCTGAAAGGGTGCGTTTAAAGTAAGAGTGCTCAAATTGGGAGAGCACTATAGGATGCCCTTCTGCCCATGCCTTACCAGGTAACCCTTCGTTATAGGCAAATTTTTGTTGTGCGCTATCTGCTTTAAAGTCATAAAGATCACCATACAGGCCTGAGCCAAATTCAAGATGCGTTCTAGTTTTGTCTGGAACCCATATTTCAGTGACTTTGATAAATGTTTTCATAGCATTAACTCTTATTTAAACAATTCTGACATGGCAATGACATTTTTAGCCATTTCACCTAACGTAATTTTTCTATCCATCGCTAGCTTTCTAAGCGTGTGATACGCCTCATCCTCGCTAAAGTTTTGAGTTCTAATAAGAATAGCTTTAGCACGATCTGTTAGTTTCCTATTTTCTAGTTTTTCTAACGCTTCTTCTAAATCATTTCTGAGTGCTTGTTGGTGATTAAATCGACTGATTGCAATGTTGATAATAGGCTTAATGTTGGCTGGTTTAGCATGAGTGATAAACAGTTCACTGATATCTGATTTAATAGCGAGCTCGATGGTTTCTGATGAGGCTTCTCTACAGAAAATTATGATGGGCAATGCTTTAAAGGCGTTAAGCTTTTTTAAGTCTATTAAAGTTGGTTCTGACAGAGTATTTAAATTAAAAATAATTATATTAGGTCTAATCTCTTTGATTAGTAGAGAGGTGACATCTTTATACTTAAATTGAACATAGGCAATATTTTCCTCTTTCAATAGATTTCTTAAACTGAAGTCGATTAGATTGTCTTCAACTAATAGTGCATTAATTCTGAACATGAAATATGCAGTTAAGATCTAATAGTATTGATTTGATATCTTGAATTAATTTGCATCAACTTTTGGTGTTTAGATTTTGCCAATTTTATAATTAGCACGAAGGTGAAATTCACTTTGGGGAGGGACTTCGATGGTATCGAAAGACACATTCCCTGATTCAACACATACAAAGCGTTGATAATCGTCAGTCTCTAAGTCTGTAATGGTGGGTGGTAAATCAACACCAGGGTTCCACACTACCGCTGTTTTATGATGAGTCGCAGTAATAATGATTTTTCTTTTAAAAGCGTGGTCTTGAATGATTAGCGGATTTTCGACATCTTTATAAATTCTATTAACTTCGGCGTTAATAGTGAGATGCCCCTCTTGCTGGTATTCTTCTTCATTTTGCGCTTTATCTAGATATGAAGAGTTATCTAAACCTAAAATCTTAATGTCGTTGATGTGCCCTACATTAAAGTAGGCGTGCAGTGCTTGAGTAATGGTGAATGAGTCGTCACCTGTGTTGCGGGTGATTAAATTAACTGTCAAGGTGTCACTAATGATAACTTCTAGCTCTAGGCTGAATGGTTGTTGCCAATAAGATTCACTTTTGGGTGAGTTCTCAAACTGGAAGACAATTTTAGTTTCATCTTTAGAGACGGCTTCAGTCTTTAAAATATCCCACAAACCATTACGCACAAAGCCATGATCGGGTCTTTTATGTTCTAAGGGATCAGGACCAAACCAAGGCCAGCACAGCGGTATACCACCTCTAATGGCTCTACCTTCTTCATACCAAGAGTTTTGGCTGACAAAGAGTAGGTCTTCTTCTTCTCTATGAGGTTTATAAGAAAGGATTTGTGCGCCATGTAGAGAAATAATGGCGCTCGCACGGGCATTGTTTATAAAAATAAAGGGTAAGTGACCATTGCCTTTATCGAATTTGATGTGGTTTTTAATGCCATAGTCACGATTTAAATGCTCAATTCTCATGCGTTAATTTTAACATGCCTAATAGGGTAGATTTTAGAATAAACTCAATAAAGCCGGGCGTTTGCTACTGGTGCTTTCAAAGATAAGAACCGTTTTTTTATGAGCGGTGTAATGACTACCTTTATAATGTCTTTGTTTTGTTGGATTAATAATGTCGTAAGGCGCTTGTTGCGAAGTATCTAAAGCAACACACCATTTTTTATCTTTAATCAGCGGAAGTCGAATTGATGCGCTTTCATCTGACATATTCATTACAACATGTAAATCTTCTTCATCTTCATCAACGCCCGTTAAGGTAAAAGCAAGAATGCGTGCTTCGGGGTCAAACCAAAGCGGCTGATCAATCTCAATGCCGTGCCATGACACATCAGGTTTTTCTTTACCTGCTGGCACTTCGCCAGTGAGAAAACGCCGGCGCATAATGGCGGGATGTCTTTTGCGTAAGGCTATCATTTCTTGCACAAAACGTAAAACATCCGCATTTTTCTTAGTGAGTGTCCAGTCTATCCAACTAATGTCGTTGTCTTGGCAGTAACAATTGTTGTTGCCACGTTGGCTGTGTAAAATTTCATCGCCAGCCAATAACATGGGTACACCTTGGCTGAGCAATAATATTGCAAATACGTTCTTAGCTTGTTTTTTGCGGAACTCTAAAATGTCGGGATTGTCAGTTTCCCCTTCAATACCACAGTTATAACTTAGATTGTTACTGCAACCATCCCGATTATCTTCACCATTGGCTAGATTGTGTTTTTCGTTGTAACTGAATAAATCGTAGAGTGTGAAACCATCATGGCACGTAACAAAGTTGATGCTATTAATCGGCAAGCGACCTTGGTGCTGGTAGAGATCACTACTACCACAGATACGCGTCGCTAATTCTGATAATAAGCCTTTATCCCCTCTGACGAACTGGCGAATAATATCTCTGTACCGACCATTCCATTCTGCCCAACGATAGCCAGGAAAGCTACCCACTTGATAGAGCCCAGCAGCATCCCATGCTTCGGCTATAAGTTTTGTTTTTATGAGTTGTTCAGAAAGTTCAATACCCCACAATACAGGTGGATCTTGTAATACTTCGCCATTTTCACCTCGTGCCATTGCACTCGCTAGGTCAAATCGGAAACCGTCTACATGCATTTCTCTGACCCAATACTCTAGGCAACTAATAATGAAGCGTGCAACCAATGGGTGATTAGCATTGACTGTATTTCCACAGCCTGTGTAGTCACGCAAGATAGTCTTGTCGGCGTTATCTGTATGATAGAAAGATTTGCCCCCGATGCCTCTAAAATTAATCACTGGCCCTGTATCACCCGCTTCAGCCGTATGATTAAAAACCACATCCATAATCACGCCGATACCGGCTTTGTGTAAGGCTTTGACTAAGTCTTTAAATTCTTGAACATGGGTGCCCTCGTCGGGTGTTATGCAGTAGCCAGGGTGAGGACTAAAGAAACTGTGAGTGCTGTAACCCCAATAGTTTTTTAAACCGAGTTCTGCTGTTTTTGGCGGCACGTCTTGTTCGTCAAAAGCCATGATGGGTAACAGCTCTACATGGCTAATACCGAGTTTTTGTAGATAGGGTATTTTTTCAATAAGACCTGAAAATGTCCCCGGATGTTTAACTTTTGAAGATGAATGGCGGGTAAAACCGCCCACATGTAGTTCATATACGATGGCTTTTTCACTGCGAATGGCTAAAGGTACGTCACCTTCCCAATCATAGTGATCATCGGTGACCATACAGCGCATTGAGGTCAGTACGTTATCGCCAGGAATGCAAGCGGCCTTTCTATCCCAGCGCTTATGACTCACTGCTTGAGCCCAAGGGTCTAGTAGATGCTTCTCTTTTTCAAAGCGGAATCCAGAGTCACGTGCTTGGCCTTGGCCGTTCATGCGCCATGTATACCATGTACCAGCAGGTAGTTTAGAGACATATACATGCCAAGAGAAAAAGGTCCGGTTTATGTCTTTATTAAGGCGAATTATTTGGAATGGTTCGTCACTATCTGCGCTGGAAAATAATAGTAATTCCACTTGTTCGGCGTAACGACTAAAAATAGAGAAGTTAACACCTTTGTCGTTATATTTTGAACCCGATGGATAGGGTTTACCATGCTTTAGTTGATATACTTGTTGCATATTTCCTGCTTTGTACTAGCTGATCCCTAAATCGTAATATTAGACTAATTATTCATGCAAAAAACAAGCCATAAAATTACGCTACTGATTTTTATAGCTTATTTTTGGTGCATTAAACTGGATGATTTGAGCATTGCACCAATGTGATGCGCATTGGTTTAAATTAGAGCATTGTTAATGAGCTAGTCAACGGTTTTGAGGTTGTATTTTCTAACTCGATATCGTAATGTCTCTCTTGTAGCACCTAAATTTCTGGCTGCTGCTGTTAGGTTGTTATCGGCTCTATCTAAGGCTGTTTTAATGATAAATCGATCCATATCATCCAATGCCATACTGCCATCTAAAGGTAAGTAAATGCCAGATTGATGCGCTTTTGCTTGATTGGGATCAGTAATTTCTTCCAAGTTTTCTAGTGGTGATACCGGTGATAATTTTCTAGGTAATTGTAACCATTGAATAGGAAATATATGACTGTCCGCAAAGAGGACACAACGTTCAATAACATTTCTTAATTCTCTCACATTACCTGGCCAGTGATGACTCCTGAGTTTTTGCCAGACCTCATCGGGTATATTTTTAACTTGGCGGCCCGCTTTAGCATTGTATTCTGCAACGAAGAGTGGAACCAGCTCATCAAGATCTTCAATGGCTTCACGTAGGGGCGGTAAGATCACTTTAAATACACTTAGGCGATGATATAAATCTGACCTGAAGTCTCCTTCTTGGGTCATTTGTTCTAAATCGCGATTGCTTGCTGCCACTATTTGCACATCAACATTGATTTCTTTTTCACCACCTAGGCGACGAAACTTGTGATCTTCGATGGCTTTTAATAATTTAGCTTGCAGATCTAAAGGCATTTCTCCAATTTCATCCATAAAAAGGGTGCCGCCATCAGCCTGTTCAAGTAAGCCCCGATGTCTTCCTGCAGCGCCAGTGAATGCCCCAGGTTCATGTCCGAATAATTCGGATTCAAGGAGTTCTCGTGGCAAAGCAGCACAGTTGACTTCTATCATTGGGTTCTGCGCTCGGGGGCCCCCATAATGTAAAATGCGTGCTGTTAAGCCTTTTCCAGTACCGCTTTCCCCGCCAATAATGAGGGCGCTGAAAGGAACGTTGGTCAGTTTGGATAATAGCTCTCTAATATTGATGGCCTGTTCGCTTTGTCCTAAATAGGCATCAGGCGAATATCGTCGATAACCTTGTTTTGTTTGATCAATAACACGGCGCTGCATTGATGCACTTCGTGTTGCACTGTTTACAACAAGATCTAACCGCTCTAAATCACAGGGTTTTTCTAGAAAATCATAAGCGCCAAGACGAAGTGCTCTAACGGAATCAGGCACACTGCCATATCCGGTTAGAAATAACCATTCTGCATAGCTAAGCTGTTTTTTTATGGATTCCATAAAATCAAGCGCATTACCATCAGGTAAGTTCATGTCAGAAAGTATGAGCAGGGGCTCAATACGGTCTTTTAATATTAAATTTTTAGCCTCTTCTAAGGTCTTTGCTAATATAACCTCCCAACCATGAGACCGATAATGGCGAGATAATTCGGTTCCTAGTAATTTTTCATCTTCTATAATCAGTAAGGTTTCTATCATAAATTGTGTTTAGGTAAGCAGGCTTTGGGAATTAATATAGAAACGCAAGCGCCTTTGGGATGCATGTTGCTAAGTTTGAGTTTTCCACCGATATCTTTTACAAATCGTTGTACCATGGCTAAACCTAAGCCTGTACCATCTTGATGACTGGTTCGGAAAGGTCTAATACCGTAATTGAGCATGTCTTGAGAGAAGCCAGGGCCATTATCAGACACTTCTATACATAAGTTACCTGACTCAGCGTGTGTTTTAATCTGGATGATGCCCGATTTGCTTCTTAGTGCATCAGCTGAGTTTAATATTAAGTTGAGTAATGCTTGACGTATACCGCTTTCGGGTAAATGAACATGTAAATTAGTCGAAGAATCATTAATTAGCTCTATCCGCTCTGGGATTTGATAACGGGTTAATTTGAGTAAATCTTGAATCAAAGTTGTCATGTTAAAGTTTGTAGCGACTTCTGGGGAATGTCGACTTTGATCTAGCATGTCATTTAATAAGTGACCTAGACGCTTTAATTCATTGCCGATGAGTTCTATTCTTTCACGTTGGTTTTCATCATCGATTTCACGTTTCAGATTATTAAAAGCCATTTGTATTCCTGCTAATGGATTACGTATTTCATGAGCAAGTTCTGCTGCGACTTCGCCAATTGCGGCAAGTCTTTCTGCTCTAGCGAGGCTGTATTGTTGTTCTAATAGTGTTTGTGTCGCTAAGCGAACTTCATGTTGAAGAGAGAGTGCGTAGCGTTGTTGAGCTTCTTCTAGTTCTGCTAAATGCAGGACCATTTCGTTATAACTGTTGAAAACTGGAAATAATAAGGGGTCTAAATGCGCTGTTTTTATGGGCGTATAGTTTTCTTCGGTCAATCTATCTAATAAATGTCTTAGATCATTAAGCGGATGTAAGATTCTAAAGTGCAGAAATAACATGGCACCCGTTAAAATAAGTGTAAAAGTAATCAGTGCAATATAGAGTTCTGTTTGGGTATCAAAGTTAATATCTTCAAGCAACTTTTCCCGTCTTAACCCTTCTTCTTCTAGGGTTTGGGTCATCAGTCTGACTGTTTGGATTAATTGGTTATTTTTCTGATCTTTTTCTAATTTGTCGATGTTTAAAAGTAGACTTTTTACTGATTCTAAACGCTCTTTTGTTGAAGATGATAAGTAATGGTCGTCATCGATTAAGGTCTCTACTTCTGTTAATGTTTTATTTAAAACAATAGGTTGAGATTCAGTGTTGGTCTCAGTTATAAAGCCAATTAGGGATTGTTGTAAGTCGACTGAAATGCTTTGTATACGATGAGAGTAATTGACATACGATAAGACCGTTTCAAAATGATGTAGATTTCTCCATATCATGCCTCCGAGAATAGAAAGAGCTAAGAGTAATAAGCCTAGGAACGCAATTGCGCGAATTTTCGCGGGTAGATAGAAAATTGAGTTCACGAATGGGGATCTATTTTTATTTTATAAATATTGTTGTTTATAAGTCGTAATTTCATCTGAATAGTTTGGGTTTGCTGTGACTAATTTATCGAGCGTATTAGCTAGAAGCGTAGAAAATTGATTAGATCGAGTTGGGGTTAACTCTGTCATCTTTTTCAGCTCATTTTCCACACCGGTTTTATCTCCTTGGAGATGTAGACTCACTGATAGACAGAAGTAAGCATAACTTTTTTTCTCTTCGATATTGGTTAAATATAGGTAATTATCAGCACTCGATTCAACAGACCAAGGCTCTTGATTTTCAGGCTTTGCCATAATGGCTTTGTCATTTAACCATTCAATGGCCTGATTTTGATAATTAGTGGCCTGACTTAAGTATTCAAGGCGCCAATATATTTTTGAGCTTTCAATGGCTGAAAAGGGATATTCCTTATTTCTACCGTATTCTTTGACCGCCTCTTCGTATCTTTTTTGCTTCATGTAGACTGCACCTAAATTATTACGATATTTAGGTCTCGCTGAGTTATCAAGAGCATTTAAAAATTCGATTTTAGCTGTTTCATAATCGCCCAGATGCATATAAACAATGCCTAAATCGTTATGCGCTTCAGCTAAGCGAGGATTTTCTAAGATAGCTTTTTCAAAGTAGGGTATCGATTTCTCAAATTGTTTATTGTTGACGTAAAACTCTCCTAGAAATAAATTGATGCTTGGATTACTGGGATCTTCTTCATAAAGTTGATCGATGGTTTCTTTAAAATCGGGTTGCCTGATGGTTTCTTTTAGTTCTGTGATCTTTAATCCCCATATAGCCTGTTGGTTTTTGGGATTTACACGGAGTTCTTCTTCAAAAATAATTTTTGCATCATGGTAATGGCCATCATTTAAGGCATTTTCTCCTTCAACTATTGATTGGGTGTAGTCTGATTGCAACGATTTTGACTCTTCATAGATATAGAGTCCCCAGCCGCCAGCAATAATGGCGAGAATTAATACAAAAAATGAGCTAATTCGTGAAACTGGATTAGATATCTTAGATGAGGAGTTCATCATTGGCTCCATAGAGTAAACGACATTTTACGAGTAGTGGTCATGTGTGTGAGTCGTTCAATTTATAGGGTTTTAGATTTTGTTTGTTTTGTAGTTAATAAATAAACTTATTAAGATAATATCAGATTAAACACTCTATATTTCTTAATCTGGATAATTGTATTTTAATTAAACCGTTTTTTAAATAGTACGCGCATTTAAAAATGTATCATGTTCTAATTTAGTCGGTAATCCGATTCGTGCTCCAACTTTTGTACAACATAATGCACCTGCTGCACTAGAGAATTGTAAAATTTCTAGCCAATTCATAGGGGTAGTTAGTGCCGCTGCAAAGGCGCCATGGAAGGCATCGCCAGCACCGGTTGTATCAACGGCTTCAATATTAAAAGCTTTTAAATGACCTATTTCTTTTCCTCGTTGCCAAATGAGGCCGCGTTCACCTAGAGTAATTATTACATTAGGAGATAGTTTGGCTAGACTTGAAAGAGCAGTGCTTTCATTATTACCGGCATACTGAATGGCAAACTTTTCTGAACAGACTAGATAATCAACTTTGTCCATTAAGCTCAGAGTGCCTTCATGAACAGAACCGGCATCTAATACCGTTAGAATATTTTCTTTTTTTAGATGCTCTAGTAAAGATAAGGATATGTTAGGTTCATGGCCATCAAATAGAACTACTTTTGCCTTTAAAGATGAAAAATTAATAGTTTCTGAAGTAAGTGGTTTAGTGGCGCCTTTGTAATTGATTAATGCGCGCTTGCCATCGGGCTTCACTAAAATGGTCGAGAGTGGGGTAGGGTAGTGGTCTCGTATTACACATTGGGTGTTAATACCCTCAGCAATCAACTCTTGATAATGATTTTCTCCGAAAATATCATTGCCTAAATAGCCAGCAAAACCCGCGTTAAATCCAAGTCGACTGATAGTTATAGCAGCGTTAGCTGCAGGGCCTCCACCACAACTTAAAAAATCATCGGCAGATATTTTCTCGTCATCTTTTGGGTGATGAGCAACAGAGAAGATTAGGTCGTATGAGGCGTGACCTACACAAAGTACATCTACGTCCATATTTTAAAATAAAATTAATTGATCTCGGGTTAAATTAAACCTTCACTAAGATCATTTTTAATATCTTCGATAGCTTCTAAACCAACTGATATACGAACCAAGCCGTCTTTAATGCCTGCTTTTTCCCTTGCTTCTGGGGTTAATCGGCCATGAGTCGTTGTAGCTGGATGAGTGATGGTGGTTTTTACATCGCCTAAATTAGCTGTGATAGAAATCATATTGGTTGAATCAATTAATTTCCATGCATGATCTTTACCTGCTTCTAATTCAAAGCTGACAATGCCACCAAAATGACTTTGTTGACGTTTTGCTAACTCATGTTGGGCATGAGAAGTGAGGCCAGGATAGTGAACTTTAGCGACGTTTGTTTGTTTCTCTAACCATTTAGCGAGTTCAAAAGCGTTGTCACAATGTGCTTTCATTCGAATTGCAAGGGTTTCTAGGCCTGATAAAAATACCCAAGCATTAAAGGGACTCATGGTGGCGCCACCCGTTCTTAAATAAGGGTAAATATATTTCTCAATAATTTCATCACTGGCGATGACTGCTCCCCCCACACAACGGCCTTGGCCATCGATATATTTAGTCGCTGAATGGATAACAATGTCAGCACCGAGTTCAAAAGGTTTTTGCAGAACAGGTGTACAGAAGCAGTTATCTACGACTAAAAGTGCATTATGAGCATGCGCAATATTAGCTAATGCTTGAATATTTGCAATTTCAATGAGTGGGTTAGAGGGGGTTTCTAAAAATAAAAAACGAGTGTTTGGTTTTATTGCAGCTTCCCAAGCTGCTGTATCTATTAAATCAACAAAATCAGTCTCGACACCAAATTTTGCAAAGTAATTTTGAAAAACTAAGACGGTATTGCCAAACACACTGCGTGAGCACACAACATGATCACCTGCTTTAAGTAAGCCCATGCCAACCGCCATAATGGCAGCCATGCCTGATGAAAACGCAAGACAGCGCTCCCCTTTTTCCATAAAAGCTAATCTTTCTTGAAAAGCATTAACCGTTGGATTGGTAAAGCGAGAGTATATGTTTCCTGGTTTTTTGCCGGTAAATCTTAAAGCAGCTTCTTCAGCACTTTTAAACACATAACTGGAAGTCGCAAAAATGGGGATGCTATGTTCATCTTCAGGCGTGCGAACATGACCTGCTCTAATAGCCTGTGTTTCTAGGGAGTAATCTTTCCAGTTTGTATAAGTCATATCTTTGGGGTTATCTTTTCTCTATACCGTCTTATATCATTTCAATAATTGATTTTGCCGAGTTACGTTCCGCCTGAGCGTTATCGTTACGTAAAGCCTCAGTTTTCTCAAGATAAGCGTCGTCAATATCCCCAGTGATATATTCTTTACTAAAGCAGGATGTATCGAAGTGCTCAATACTAGGGTTCCCTTTACGAACGGCTTCAATTAAATCTGCTAAGTCTTGATAAATTAAGCGGTCAGCACCTATTGCTTCACAAACCTCTTCTTCTGTACGGTCATGCGCAATTAGCTCATTTGCTGCAGGCATATCTATGCCGTATACATTAGGATATCTAACTGGCGGCGCTGCTGAAGCAAAATATACTTTTTTAGCACCTGCATCACGCGCCATTTGAATAATTTGAGCAGAGGTTGTACCTCTCACTACCGAGTCATCAACTAATAAAACGTTTTTGCCGTTAAACTCAAGGTCTATAGCATTCAACTTTTGACGAACAGATTTTTCGCGCATTTTTTGACCTGGCATAATAAAGGTTC
>CAIXDX010000238.1 GCA_903918335.1 uncultured Methylococcaceae bacterium
ATCCTCGTGATTACGATACACAATCAGAAAGGTCGCTTGTTCTGGGGGGCTTAAGGGAATAAAGTCTGGTGATATCTTGTTTACAGGGTACTGATAAGCTAAAGGCCAGGCTAAATTAGACAGCTTAATCTTGGCGTTAAGGAGATTATCAATATCGATAGTCGTTTTAGGTGGCTCATCCTTTGCAATGGCTAAAGCCATTTCTACCCATTCATAATGTGCGAGTTCTAATATAAATGGAAAATCGTTTGATTTATCTCTCTCGTGCTCCAAATAAGAAAGAAATTCTTCTGGGATTTCTGAAAAATGAGGGGTTTCACAATGATGTTTTGAGAAGAAGTCTTGTACCAGCGATCGCCAAGATGAATCGTCAAGCAGTTTCCTTAAAACAGGAAAGTTACCCGCTAGAAAGCCATCTACATTATTGAAAAATAATTGTCGATACATCTTCATCCGGTCTTCTTTAACATCGGGCGGTGCGGGGTTGTTCTCAGGATCTCTTATATAGGCAGCAAATTCTTCTTGTTTGGCTCTAAAGTCAATAGCCGTTTCAGCTGAATTAAGCCGTGCGTTTTTCATGTTCAGACTGCCAAGCGTGTTGGATGGATTTAATGGTTTGGACTTCTTTTATTAAGTCGGATAAGCTCGGGAGATTAAAATCTCGCTCTAATAAAGTGGGGAAAACTCCATACAGTTCGTAAGCTTTGCCAAGCAGTTTCCAAACAGGATCTACAATATCAGCGCCGTGCGTATCGACTAAAAAGTCATCGGCTTATACATGATGACCTGCGATATGAGCATAGGCAATGCGTTCGGCCGGTATGGCTTTTAAAAAGGTTTCGGCATCATATTGATGGTTAACACTGTTGACGTAGATATTATTAATATCGAGCAAAATATCACAATCCGCTTCTTGAACAACGGTGTTAAAAAAGTCTAACTCTGACATTTCTTGCCCAGGTGCGGCATAGTAAGAGACATTCTCTATGGCAATTTTTTGTTCAATGATATCTTGGACGCGTTTAATGCGGTTAGCAACATGCATAATAGCGTCAGAAGTAAAAGGAATGGGCATTAAATCGTATAAATGGCCATCTTTACTACAATAGCTAAGATGTTCGCTATAAAGTTTTATGTGATGTTCTTTCATGAAGGTTTTAACTTCACGAATAAATTTTTCATCTAATGGGTCTGTACTGCCTATAGATAAGGATAAGCCATGACACACAAAGTCATGTTGTTCAGTCATCGCTCTAAAACCCTTACCGAATTTACCGCCCATGGTTATCCAGTTTTCAGGGGCAATCTCGAAAAAGTTTATGTCAGGTTGGGGGGATTCTAGTATTTGATCGACTAAGGATCTTCTGAGCCCTAAGCCTGTACCTTTTACTAAACCGAGTGTTGTGTCCATAAGAACACCTATTGATATTGATAAGATGATGGGAGGGTATCAAGATACCCTCCGTGTTTATTGAATTAAGATTAATTCAATATTATTTAGCACCACCACAAGCGCCTTCTTTGCCTTTCATGGTTTCGCCTGGTTTCATTTGACCACAAGCGCCTTCTTTACCTTTCATCATAGCGCCACAAGCCATTTCCATACCGGGCTTCATTTTGCCGTCTTTCATCATGGCGCCACATGAAGCTTCAGTTGCAGCGGGTTTAGCCGCCGTAGTTGGGTGTTGTGCACCTAGATCGG
>CAIXDX010000239.1 GCA_903918335.1 uncultured Methylococcaceae bacterium
CACATGGGCTAAGCGATGGTGAATAATGGCGGTGATGCCTGGATAGCACACTAAGACTTCATCAGAACTCCGTGCTGCGGGATCGCCTTCAAACGCCGCTTGGATATCGGTATCCAGTAGTTTTCTGATCAGCGGTAGCTGTGCCGCAAATTGTCTTGCGATATGAATGGCTTGTTCATGGTCTTGATCATCAACGCCTTGCAGTCCTGATACAAACTGCAGTTCTCGGTTGATTTGCTTGTAAAGCTTACGCAGTAAATTTTCTAAGGTGTGACCCACATAGAAATCGATACCTTCATCATTCAAGTCAGGCAAACCCAGTCTATTAGGAAATAAAACACCGCCTAAGCCCTCTAATATCAATTGGAGTTCTTTTCTTGACGGTAATTTAGGGGGTCTATTAAGAAGACTACGTGTTTCTAAGGAATGTAAACGTAAATCGCGTAGTTGCGCTACGATGTCATCAATACCCCAGTTATAGGTGCCATTTTGAGGGTGATAATCGTTCATGCTGCAAAACCACTCGCATCAAAAATGCCTTCTTCTTGGGCGAGTCTACGTGCATACTCAATCGCCTCTTCATTGGTGACTTGTTGAACCTCATCCACTATTGAAAGATCAAGATTCTCTGGAATAAAACCGGCACCAATACCTTGGATTTTATGAGGGCCGGGCTGTAAAGGTTCCCCAGCACGACATTTAACCGAGTAAGCCGGATTTCTACCTTCAATTTTTGCTAATACAGTTGCCGGAGCACCATCAATCACTCTATTAAGACGCACTAAGGGCGTTCTACCTATTGATTGTGAGTTATCTGTAAACCAATTTGCCATAATAATTACCTGAGGGTTGTGCTAAGTTGATCGGCGACTAAATTTTGGCCAAAAAAAAGCCAGTGGCCCTTATTGGACGCACTGGCTTCCGGTAGTCCGGTCAGCTTGCATATTTAAGTTAAAATACTCTACACGTTATTTTTTGTCAAACGTGGACAAGATAAAATAGTAAGTTAATGTATTTACCTTGTCAGTGCAGATTAAAGTAGTTAAATTGTTTTAAAAAATGATATTTTTAGGATCATATATCTCTTTTATGAATTTAAAATTCAAAATGCACACGACCACTATACATATCAACAGGCCCCCGATCTGCGTTATAAGCTGGATTAGCAATGTACTGATAATCTATGGATAACCATGTGGCTTGAAAGGCATGGAATTGATAATAAATATCCATGACTTTTTCCGAACGATAATTAATCTTACCATCACCGATAAAGCCATCAATACCCCCCATATTTAAATAAGCAACATGACCCTTTGAAATCCAACTTTCTGCATATCCGATACCCACGGAATCTTTAGTTCTACCCCAACGCAAGCCTTTTATCTGAGCACCCAATGAAATAGACTGATCAGAAGAGGTATAAGAAAATACTTCTGTTTTACCATCCGAAACCATACCTCTAAAGAACAGTCCCAGGTCTTCGGACACTTTTTGTTCCATATTAATACCAATACCCATTTTTATATTAGGCTTTCTGGCCCAACACAAATCAGGTGCCGATGCATTAAGTGAGTCATAATTAAAGCCGGTACAATTAACCGCATTCTTAGTAGGGTCTACTTTAAAAGCCGCTATGGCATCTGTCCAACTGCCCATATTCTCACGGTTTCTATAACCTAAAATACGCACTGCTCCCGATTGGCCAAATAGCTTATGTTGATGTTCTAACTCTATTTGATCCCCATAAAAATTTAATAAATCCAAATTAGTCAATAATTGATTTGGATCTTTTGGTCCAGCAATACGCGCAAATCTGAAAGCCCACTCATCAAAATAAAACTCACCCGCAAAACCTGTGGTATACCCTCGGGCATCCGCCGCAAAGTCATATGCAGCATTGGTCATAAAAGCCATGTTGAAAAATTGTTGGCGAAGATTAGCGGCGTAAGTGTTTTTATCAAAAATATCCAAAATACTAAATAGACCACCGGTAAAGACAAAGCGCCGACTTGTAGTAGATCCTCCTAATTGCATAGCACCCGATTGCATTTCAACAGGAGTCCCACCTAAAGCAAGAGTTTGTCTATAAAAAGCTCTGGGCAAATACCATGTTGAGCTTTCAGTACCATTTTTTTGCAACTCAAAGTTTTGGATTGCCCCACCCAAACCTTTCAATCCCGACAATGGCAACTCAGAAACCATCTCTGGCGCCGCATAAAACTCAGCCCCTTGCCAGGCTTTCAGCCCAAGATAGCCCGTAACAGTAGCGGTAAAGCTCCGCTCTGCATTAGGTGTTAAAGAGTTAGTCGAACCATTTAAATTAGTATACGCGGCAGGAAAAGCATCCTTATAACTAGTGATGTAGGTGCCTTGTGAATAAAAATTCCAACGCTCATCTTTAAGGTTATGTAGATTATGTTCTGATAGAGCACTCATCACAGAAAACTCACTAGAGTCATCACTTGCCTGTGATTCAGCATCATCTGCTTGAACGCTCATAAAGCTTGTTATGCCTATTAAAGCGAGCAACAAGATTATTTTTTGGACAAGCATTGAATACATGAACGGGCTATTATTTATGATTTGAGATAGCCACACATTAGATGGCACTATCACTATTGTATAGATATAACTATTGTCTCAGACAATAATGACATAAGTGTTAAATAGGACTTATATTCAACTTTTCCACCTTCTTACTTTTTAGGTGGGTGTAAATATTTAAAAACTATAAAGCCAGTAATCATAGCGCCTACAAATACAAGACTGCCTGTTAAACCCGATGTTAAACTGACTAAAGCGGGTCCTGGACAAAGCCCAGATAATCCCCAGCCTATACCAAAAATAGATGAACCTATTATTAATTTGGCATCAATTTTTGAATATATTGGCTTAACCGAATCTACTTTAGATGCATTATGTTGGCAACTTTTTTTAGTTAAAAACTGTAACCAACCTAAAGTAACTAAAGCGCCTATCATAACGAACGCAAGGGATGGATCCCAATGACCTGCCACATCCAAAAAACCGAGTACTTTAGCTGGATTGGTCATTTGAGCAACAATTAATCCTAAACCAAAGATCAATCCACTTAAAAAAGCTGTAAAAATTAAAAACTGTGGTGTTTTTCTAAAGGACATGATGCACCCCATACACCGTTATACCCGCTGTAATCATAAAACAAGCCGTAGCCACCATTGAACGCTTAGACAAACGTGCTAAACCGCAAATACCATGACCACTGGTACACCCTCCACCCAACTGAGTACCGTAACCTACTAAAAGACCAGAAATTGCTAATACCCCAAGTGAGGTATCAAACTGAATTGGAATAGTACCTCCAAATAAAAACCACAAAGAGGCACTAACTATTAAGCCTATTAAAAAAGCTAATCGCCATGCGCTATCAGATTGCCAAGGTTTAATAAGTCCCGCAACAATACCAGATATACCCGCTACTCGGTTATTAAAATAAAGTAATAATGCAGCAGATAGCCCAATCAGTGCGCCACCCGCTAATGAAAATAAAACTGTTGAATAAGTCATGTATTTAAATGAGTTGAAGCGTATCCCCGCGCACGCCGCTATGTGCTTTCGTCCTTGAACCGACGGTTCAAGTGGGAATGTAACCGATAAATAAGGCTTCCTGTTTAGAACAGGCATGCACACCATTAAAGGATTTCACCCCCGGGGTAAAGACAGGTTCAGGAAACACCCAGCACACTATCAAACGCCGCAGGAGATACGAGCAGTTATTCTAGCCGTGTTTATGAATTTTCTAAAACGTTTTCTATTTTTTGATTTAATTTAGCTAAACATTCGCTTAGTTGACTATTTAACAAATCATTTTGCGATTTAACTGTTTGTAATTCATGTGCTAAATTTAATGCTGCCATCACCGCTATTCTTTCTGGTGCTGCAATCTTGCCTGAATCACGCATTTTGCGCATTTGAACATCTAATTGCTGTGCTGAATGAATAAGCTCATCTTGCTCCTCTTCATCACAAGCAATCTTATACTCTTTACCCATAATAAGAAGGGTAACAGGCTGTGCTTTCTTGGTCATTGGCTATTCTCCATTGCTTTTAATCGGGTGATCATGGCATCTAAACGTACTTTTGCGGAGGCCGTTTTTTCAAGTAATTCAAGATTTTCTTGAGCTAAGACGTCTTGTTTATGTTTTAACAATGCGTTTTCAATTTTAAGCTCACGATATTTCTCAATTAGCTTATCTAGATTGTATTCAACGTCTTCAATTTCTATAGGCAAATAAGATTCAGTCATAGTAGCCACTATAAGTGTTGCAAGTAATCAGGTATTTTTTAAAAGTGATGATAAACTTCTACTAGCTCATATCATTTGTTTAACATATTTAAACATAACAAATATTAACCAATTTTAATATCAATGGTAGCATAAGCGTCGTTTTTATTTTAGTAATAGTGAAATTATTATGGCTTATAACGCGTGTAACGCGATAATTTTAGAGATTGATCCCGATTTATCAGCCGCCGAAGCCCATGGAATGGCAACGGGTATATTGTGCATTAACGAACAAGCTTCAAGTGATACATGGATTGCTGAACTTAAAGCCAACAGTCCAACCACTGTTGATAATGATGAGTCTATTTTAGTTAGATTGTTCGATGAAACTAAAAGACTATTAAATGAAGATGAATTTGAATTTGATCTCTTCTTACCCAATGATGATTATGACTTAGGCGAACAAACTGAAGCCTTAAAAAACTGGTGCCGAGGATTTTTATATAGTTTTGGTACTCTATCTTCAACGACTGTTTATTCAAAAGATGCTTTAGAAATTCTACGTGATATTACTGAATTTACTAAACTAGATACAGCCGTTGAAGGGGAAGAAGATGAAGCCGCTTTTGTGGAAATTACTGAATATTTAAGATCTGCAATCTTATTATTAAAAGCAGAGCTAATGCATAATAATGACGAAATTAATGCCTAACGGTGAACCAAAATATGAAACAAAGTGAATTTAAAAAACGCCGTAAACAACTAATAAAGGCAATTGGTATTGGTAATGTTGCGCTAATTAGCAGCGCCTCTGTTCGCGCACGTAACAGAGATGTCGATTATCCCTTTAGACAAGACAGCGATTTTTTTTATTTAACCGGCTTTAATGAACCTGATGCTTTAGCCGTTTTTATACCCGGCCGTGAACAGGGAGAATATATTTTATTTTGCCGCGAATTTGATGCGACAAAAGCCCTATGGGAAGGCGCTCATGCTGGTTTAGAAGGTGCAACACAACATTACGACGCTGACGATGCCTTTCCTATTGACGACTTAGATGACATTTTGCCTGGTCTTTTAGAAAATAAAACTAAAGTGTTTTATCCCATGGGCCGTAATTTGGAGTTAGACACAAAGTTACTTGAATGGATTAATAATATCCGTAATCAAACCAGATCAGGTATTGTCGCGCCTAGTGAACTGGTGTCTTTAGAATTAATCGTGCATGAAATGCGTTTATTTAAAAGCGCAAATGAACTTAAGTTAATGCGTTTAGCTGCAGAAGTTTCTGCGGCAGGTCATGTTAAAGCGATGCAAGCCTCTAAGGCTGGACTCTATGAGTATGAAATAGAAGCTGTACTAATTTATCATTTTAATCAAAATGGTTTAAGACATGTCGCCTACCCTTCTATAGTAGCCGGAGGAAAAAATGCTTGTACGTTGCATTACACCGAAAACAACTCTAAATTAAAAAGCGGTGATTTATTGCTCATTGATGCCGGTGCAGAATGTGATCATTATGCCGCCGATATTACACGAACATTTCCAGTTTCTGGTCGTTTTACAGAACCCCAAAAACAACTTTATCAACTCGTCTTAGATGCCCAATTTGCCGCTTTAGAACAAATTAAACCAGGACTTTTCTGGCATCAAGCCCACGATGCTTCAGTAGAAGTGCTGACAAGGGGACTGGTTGAACTAGGTCTTTTAAAAGGCAAAATCAATAAACTAATCAAAGACGAAAAATATAAACAATTCTATATGCACCGTATTGGTCATTGGCTAGGTATGGATGTACACGATGTTGGCGACTATAAAATTAATAATCAATGGCGCATATTAGAACCAGGAATGGTTTTAACCGTTGAGCCCGGTCTATATATCCCTGCTGACTGTAAAACCGTGGAAGCAAAATGGCGTGGCATTGGTATTCGTATTGAGGATGATATTTTAGTGACTAGCACAGGACACGAAGTGTTGACTTCAGGCGTACCAAAATCTATTCAAGAAATTGAAGCTCTAATGCAGGATCAATAATGCAACAAGATTACGATTTAATTATTGTCGGCGGTGGCTTAGCGGGTAACTGTCTCGCTTTAAAATTGGCTAATACTCCTTTAAAAATAGCGATTGTTGAAGCAAATACCAAGGAACAACTTCAATCTTCACCTGCGGGGGATAGAGCTTTAGCATTAGCAGCAGGAACAGTCATGATGCTTGAGAAATTAAATGCTTGGCAAGGTATTCGCCATGCAGCTACCGCTATTAAGCATATTCATATTTCTGATCGCGGTCATTTTGGTAAAACCCGTTTATCTGCAGAAAAAGAAAATGTAGATGCTTTAGGTTATGTTATTACAGCGCGGGAACTTGAAAATCATATTAGTCATCTGGTTGATGATGCGGGTATAAAAGTTATTTCTCCCGCCAGAGTTGTTGGCTTAATGTCCGGTAATCATCAAATTCACCTCACATTAAAGCAAGGCAATGAGAGCTTAAACCTATCCGCTAAATTATTAGTCGGGGCTGATGGGGGGTATTCTTCTGTTAGACAGTTGCTAGATATTCCTCAACAATCCGTTGATTACGGCCAAACAGCTATCGTCACTACCATCAATTTATCTTTACCTCACAATAACACGGCTTTTGAGCGCTTCACCTCTTCTGGACCTTTAGCATTATTACCCCTAAATAAAAATCAAAGCGCTGTCGTTTGGACACGCACCACAGAGGATGCAGAAGCATTAATGCTAGGCAATGAAACTGACTTTTTAGCTGAATTACAAAATTGTTTTGGATTTAAACTAGGGAAGTTTAGTTTAGCCGCACCAAAAAGAGCATTTCCTCTATCATTAATCCGTGCTGAAAGAATGCTTGCAGACAGGGCCATCATTATTGGCAATGCGGTGCATCAATTACACCCAGTTGCAGGCCAAGGTTTTAATTTAGGATTGAGGGATGTAGTTAGCTTAGCAGAGAAAATAATCGCTCAAATTGATCTTAATGCAGATATTGGCGATAAAGCATTTCTTAATACCTATGCTAACTCAAGAAATAAAGACCACGATAGGACTATTGGCTTTACCGATACTGTCGTAAAAATATTTTCTAATGAATGGTTAACATTGGCTCTCATCAGGAATATTGGCCTCACTTTGTTAGACCATATACCGAATGTGAAACATATATTATCTCGGCATGCTATGGGATTGGCTGATATGAATACAACCACTTTAAAAAACGTAGACGATTAACTGACTATTTAAAAGAATACCTGTAGAGAAGATTATTTTTTAAATATCCTCCCCTACAAATAAACTCACTTCATCTTAAATAGAGCTTATTTCTCAATCAGAATTGTGCTTGACCAAGAGTCCAGCCTACTATTTTGATTTATTAACTTTGCTTGGTTCTAAAACTACTTTAGGATCAACTACTGCGGCAGGTTCTGCAGTAGGTGTATTCGTTAACAATATATCTTTTTTATTTTTATCCAAAGTTTTTTGACCAATGCCTTTTACCTTGGTCAAATCTTCAACAGTAACAAATGCACCATTTTCTGTTCTATATTTAACAATAGCTTCCGCTTTCTTAATACCAATACCGTTTAAGGCGTCAGCGATAGCCTTTGAATCAGCGGTATTAACATTAACAGGGGTTGCCATTAAATTTGTAGAAAATAAAAACAATAATACTAAAATTAAACTTTTCATGATTTTTCCTTGATGACTAAAGAACTAATAAAAGGATTTTTATTAGCTTTGAGCTTATGCTCAGTATTGAGTCTAGTAAGTTATCTTAATATTTCAATTTTATTTAATTGTTGTTTACGCAATAAGGCCAATATCACATTTAACTCATTGACTTAACTAACTTTAATATTCTTTGTCTACGCCAACTATCAACTAAAAATAGACTTTTATGGAGCATTTGCAATGATAATCGCACGTTTAGGCGCTGGTAATCCTTCGTAAGTTAAGGAAGAATCGTCTGGATTTAAAAAATCTTTAAGTGATTGAAACTGCATCCAATCAGTACTTCGTTGTTCTTCGATAGTCGTTGTAGTGACATCAATCAAGCGAATGTTTTTAAATCCACACCGTGCAAGCCAACTGATTAACGTATCACAAGTAGGTAAAAACCACACATTACGCATCATGGCGTAGCGATCTTCAGGCACTAGAACCTCATTCAAGCCTCCATCAATCACTAACGTTTCGAGTACCAACTCCCCTCCCGAGCGCAAACTATCCCTTAACTCATATAAGTGATCCATAGGTGATCTTCGATGATATAAAACTCCCATTGAAAAAACCGTATCAAATACTTTTAAGCCATATGGCATATCTTCAATACCTAAAGGCAAGACATAAATAGGCGCTTCACCATGCAACTTCCTAATCAAATGGAATTGCATGACATTAAGCAACATAGGGTCAATCCCCACCACCATTTTTGCCCCTGCACCTAACATACGCCAACAATGATAGCCATTACCACAGCCGACATCTAAGACTAATCGATGTTCAAGTGGTGCAATATGACTCTTTAATCGATCCCATTTCCAGTCCGAACGCCATTCAGTATCAATAGTCACTCCCATTAAGTCATAAGGACCTTTACGCCATGGATGTAGGGATTTTAGCTGAGAGTTGAATTGGGCTAGTTCAGACCCAGTCAAGTCATCAAATGAATCAAGTTGAATAGCAGAATTGTTTAATAGACGCTGTGAAACAGTGAAAGAGGGAGTACTTTCAATAACGGTTTGCCATTCAGACAAAGTACCATGTTTAGTAACATCGAACGCTTCCGCTAACTGCTTGGGTAAGACACTTACCCAAGCATCCGCTTTAGCGTCAAGCAAGGTATTGTATAAAGGCGTGTAGTCAATCATTCAATAGTTATGATTGAGGAAATCGAAAAAACTAAACGATTATGAATTTTTTGCGGCAAGCGCTTCTACATTTTTCTTAGCTAAACTATCAATCACTGCACTTAAAGAGCCTTTAGCATCTACTTCACTTGTAAAAGTAGTCCGGTAGTTGGTTACCAAGCTCACACCTTCTATCATGATATCGTAAGCTTTCCAATCGCCATCAGCAAGTAACATACGATAATCCACTGCAACTGGCTTAAGACCTGGTTGTAATACTTCTGTTTTAACAATCACTTTAGTTTCATCCGCTCCTGCTTCAACAGGTAAATAACGAATTGACCAATCTTTAAACTCTACAAACGCTCTAGAATAAGTTCTAACTAATAAGGTTTGAAACTCCTGTTTAAAACGCTCACGTTCTTGGGGTGTTGCTGATTTCCAAAGCTTTCCTAATACTAAAGAAGAAATTTTTTCAAAATCAACACTAGGCAAAATCGCTTCATTAACAAACTGATTAACTTTCGAAAAGTTCTTTATGAAATCTTTATCCTGCATCTTATGTTGTAATTTCGCTGATGCCGTTTCAATAGCTTGTTGTGGCGGTAACAAATCAGCTGCAGTCGCTTGACCTAGCGACATTAAAAACATCCATAATGTGAAAAAACCAAACAAGGTGAAATGCCTAACGTTCATGAAACCCTCTATAATTGTACTAATGGTTGTATGTTACATTTTACGAATAACCACTACTGCAATCCTTGATACAATAAATCTTATAAAAATATTATTTCAAAGCAGAAGGGCTAGTTTCTAAAATTAATGAGTATAGATAAGATGACATATAATAACATCAATTTTCCTCTCACACGCATGAGAAGAATGCGTTATAACGATTTTTCAAGACGTTTAATGCGTGAAAACAGCCTATCTGTAGACGATTTAATTTACCCTATGTTTATCACAGAGGGCACAAACCAAAAAGAAGAGATAAGCTCAATGCCAGGAGTTTATCGCTATTCATTAGACTTATTACTTGAACAAGCTGATGAAATTAATCAATTAGGCATACCCGCAATAGCGTTATTTCCTGTAACACCCACTGATAAAAAATCTGTTGATGCTGCCGAGGCCTATAACCCAGAGGGCTTAGCTCAACGGAGTGTTAAAGCATTAAAAAGTGCTTTTCCTGATTTAGGCATCATTACCGATGTAGCGCTAGATCCTTTCACCACACATGGTCAGGACGGCTTAATTAATCAAGACGGTTATGTGCTTAATGATGAAACAATTGAGGTACTAGTCAAACAGGCTTTATCACATGCAGAAGCAGGTGTAGACGTAGTTGCACCTTCTGATATGATGGATGGTCGTATTGGCGCCATAAGATCAGCCTTGGAATCGGCAAACTATAGTAATACTTTAATACTCGCCTATTCCGCTAAATATGCGTCTAGCTTTTACGGCCCCTTTAGAGATGCGGTAGGCTCATCAAGCAATCTAGGCAAAAGTAACAAATACAGTTACCAAATGGATCCTGCTAATTCTGATGAGGCGCTTCGAGAAATCCAATTAGATCTACAAGAAGGCGCTGATATGATTATGGTTAAACCAGGCATGCCATATTTAGATATTGTTCGACGAGCTAAAGAGCAATTTGCAGTACCTACTTTTGCTTATCAAGTGAGTGGAGAATACGCCATGCTTAAGGCTGCCACTCTTAATGGCTGGTTAGATGAGAGGCAAGTTGTATTAGAGTCTTTACTCGCATTTAAGAGGGCGGGTTGTGATGGTATATTAAGTTACTACGCGAAATCAGTGGCTAAATGGTTACAAGAATGAAATCAATCGATCATTACGCGGTCTTTGGTAGCCCAATAAAACACAGTAAGTCACCACGTATCCATAAGTTATTTGCCGAACAAACTCAACAAGCATTAATTTATGAAGCTCAAGAAGTCAATGCAGAACAATTCTCAAGCTCAGTCTCCAGTTTCTTTGCCCATGGCGGCAAAGGACTAAATTGCACACTGCCTCTTAAAGAATTAGCTTGGGCTTACGCTGACGTTAAAACTGAACGAGCAGAACTGAGTAAAGCAGTTAATACTTTGGCGCTACGATCTGATGGGTCCATATTAGGCGATAATACCGATGGAGTGGGCCTACTCACTGACTTAATGAACAACCATCAGGTAAGTTTAAAAAATCGGAATGTTCTCATTTTAGGCGCAGGCGGCGCAAGTAGAGGCATCATATTACCCATTCTAGAACAAAAAGTTGCATCGCTCGTTATTGCTAATCGCACGATTGATAAAGCCATTAATTTGACCAACGAATTTGAACATAAAGGTATAGTCAAGAGTTGTGGCTTTGATGATTTAGCTCATCAGCAATTCGATCTTATTATTAATGCGACCTCATCCAGTTTAAGCAATGAAATCCCTCCTTTACCAGAGAA
>CAIXDX010000240.1 GCA_903918335.1 uncultured Methylococcaceae bacterium
AATCTTCTGTTTGTTTTTTTACAGGATTAGTGAAAAGCTCGCTGGTCGTACCGATCTCGATCAAATCACCCATATACATAAATGCCGTGTAATCAGACACACGAGCGGCCTGTTGCATATTATGTGTCACGATAACAATGGTATATTTTTCTTTTAATTCATTTATCAGTTCTTCAATCTTTAAAGTTGATATAGGATCAAGCGCAGAAGCCGGTTCATCTAATAATAAAACTTCTGGTTCAATCGCAATTGCACGTGCGATCACTAAACGTTGTTGTTGACCACCCGACATACCCAAAGCATTATCATTAAGACGATCTTTCATTTCGTCCCATAATGCAGCCCCTCTTAAAGAATTCTCTACCGTTTCTTCTAAGATTTGTTTATCGTTAATCCCTTGAATTCTTAAGCCGTAAGCCACGTTTTCGAAGATTGATTTGGGAAACGGATTAGGCTTTTGAAACACCATACCTACACGTCTGCGTAACGCGGCTACATTAACCGATTTGTCATAGATGTTTTCACCATCAAGTAAAATCTTACCTTCAATTCTAGCGCTATCTACTAAATCATTCATGCGGTTTATGCAACGAAGTAATGTAGATTTTCCACAGCCACTCGGTCCAATGAAAGCCGTTACTTTTTTCTTAGGCATTTCCATATTAATGCCATGTAGCGCTTGTTTTTCACCGTAGAAAAGATTGAGATTCTCAACTTTTAGACAAGTTTCATTAGTCTCATTATGAGTGCCTTTGTTACGAATAACAGAGCTCATATCAATTGCATGTGTACGTGTTTGTTCTGACATTTGATTAACCTTCCAAAGCGCGATATTTTTCTCGCAAGTTATTTCTTATCACAATTGCAGCCAAATTAAGACCTACAATAACTAAAACTAACAATAATGCTGTTGCGTAAACCAGCGGTCTAGCGGCTTCAACGTTAGGACTTTGAAAGCCTACGTCATAAATATGAAAACCTAAGTGCATAAACTTTCTATCTAAATGTAAAAAGGGGAAATTTCCATCTAAAGGCAAGGTAGGAGCCAATTTAACCACACCCACTAACATCAATGGGGCCACTTCCCCTGCAGCTCTTGCAACCGCTAAAATCAAACCCGTCATCATGGCAGGGCTCGCCATAGGAAGCACAGTTAACCATAAGGTTTCTAATTTTGTCGCCCCTAAGGCCAAACTACCTTCACGAATAGCACTTGGGATACGCGCTAAACCTTCTTCTGTAGAAACAATAACCACTGGTAAAGTCAGTAATGCTAAAGTAATAGAAGCCCACAATAAACCAGGCGTGCCGAACACAGGTGCAGGTGCAGACTCAGGAAAGAATAATCGGTCTATATTACCGCCAAGAATATAAACAAAGAATCCTAAACCGAACACCCCGTAAACCACTGAAGGGACACCGGCTAAATTATTAACCGCAATTCTAATCAAACGGGTAATAAAGCCTTGTTTTGCATACTCGCGTAAATACACCGCTGCAATAACACCAAAAGGCGTCACGATAACTGACATCATCATGACCATCAATACGGTACCGAAGATGGCAGGGAAAATACCGCCCTCAGTATTCGCTTCTCTAGGATCATCCGTTAAAAACTCAATCACCTTAACAACATAG
>CAIXDX010000241.1 GCA_903918335.1 uncultured Methylococcaceae bacterium
TCTTCGCTTTATCACGAGAAAGAAGAGTAGCTCCTAGGCCGTCTTCAAATAAATCCAACGCAACTTCAACTTCATCGCCGATAGATACTTCTAATTCGCCGTTGTTGTTTAAGAATTGCCATTTTGGAATAACGCCTTCAGATTTTGAATGTGTACTTACAATAACCATATCGTTTTCGATATCGATTACAGTACCAATCAACATTGCACCAGGACTCATTTTCGTCTTGGTTAAACTTTCTTCAAGTAACTCAGCAAAGCTTTCGCTCATTATATTATTTCCCAAGTTTGTTAGAACTCAAACAAACCTTTTCTTTATCAAAGTTAAAAAAAAACCACATTATTGTGGTCAACCAATAATCCTTAACGGATTAAATTTAGTACGTCTTCTACAACTTGATCTATCGTCAAATCAGAAGAATCGATATAAAGAGCACCGACTGCCATCGCCAAAGGAGCTGTTTCTCTCTCCCTATCACGACGATCACGTGCTTCTATCTCGCTTGTTATTTCATCAATATTAGCATCTATTTCTTTTTCAATCAACTGTTTGTAACGTCTAGCCGCTCTTTTCTGAGCACTTGCAGTTAAAAAAACCTTATATTCAGCATCTGGGAAAACCACAGTGCCCATGTCACGACCATCCGCCACCAAACCAGGTAACTGCTTAAAATCTTGTTGTTTTTTTAACAAAACCGCACGAACACTAGGGTAAGCAGCAATCTGAGACGCAATACTACCCGTACTTTCTAAACCCAGTTGACCTGTAATGTTTTCACCATTAAGTTTAACGACTAGCTCATCACCGCATTCAAACTCTAACGCCATTGCACTTGCGACTTCTACAATGGCATCAACATCACTTACTTGAACTGATGTATTTTGTATAGCTATCGCTAATGATCTGTAAATAGAACCACTATCTAAATAATTCCAACCTAATTTTTTAGATACTAAGCGGCTAACAGTACCTTTCCCTGCCCCACTTGGCCCATCAATGGTTAAGACAGGAATAGACATTAAGATTCCTCACACACCAAATCTAACCCTAAACTCTTAACGAGGTCTTTAAACTCAGGAAATGAGGTGTTTACATTGGCACAATCTAATACTGTAATAGGAGCAGTCGCACGCAAACCAGCGATTGAGAATGACATTGCGATACGATGATCACCATGTGAAGTGACTACGCCTCCACCAATCGACCCCCCCTGAATGACCATACCATCCGCAGTTGGCTGGGCATCAACACCTAAAATTTGTAAACCATCTGCCATAACTTGAATACGATCAGACTCTTTTACTCTTAATTCTTCCGCACCTGTTAAGCGAGTTTGCCCTTCTGCACAGGCAGCAGCAACAAACAACACTGGGAATTCATCAATCGCTAATGGCACCAAATCTTCTGGAATATCTATGCCTTTTAAAGGACTATAAACTACATGTAAATCTGCTACAGGCTCACCACCTACAGTACGCTCATTCAGCACTTCGATTTTAGCGCCCATTAATCTTAAAATATCAATCACACCCGTACGTGTTGGATTAATTCCAACGTGCTTTAATAAAAGATCTGAACCCGGAGCAATTGACGCGCCCACTAAAAAGAACGCCGCTGATGAAATATCACTAGGCACATCTATATCACATGCTGTTAATTTACCTTTAGCATTGATAGTGACTTTGCTACCTTCTTTGTGTACTGGATATGAAAATCCCGATAACATACGCTCAGTATGATCACGTGTAGGTGCTGGTTCTACAACACTTGTGTCACCTTCGGCGTACATACCTGCCAATAATAAACAAGATTTAACCTGCGCACTTGCCATAGGCATTTCATAGTCTATCGCCGTTAATTGACCCGCTTTACCTGTGATATGTAGAGGTGCTGTACCTGCTTCTGTGGTTTTTATATCAGCGCCCATAGTTGCTAATGGTCCAGTCACACGCTTCATAGGGCGACCCGATAACGACTTATCACCAGTCAACACTGAATCAAAAGCCTGACCCGCTAATAAACCGCTCAATAAACGCATTGAAGTACCCGAATTACCTAAATACAATTCATTCTTAGGTGCTTTCAAACCATGTTTACCCACACCATGAATTGTCAAACAACCATTAACTGGCCCTTCAATTTCAACACCCATATCACGAAAGGCTTGCAGAGTTGCTAAGGCATCTTCAGCTTCAAGAAAGCCTTTTACATGAGTAACACCTTCCGCTAAAGAGCCCAACATAATAGATCGATGTGACATAGATTTATCACCAGGAACACGACCCTCACCCTTTAATGAACCGCCGGGTTGAACTTGAAATGTGATTGATTTAGACATATTTCCTTCAAACTGATTAAGAAAGCGTTGCCGCGCAGTGTTGGCATACGCAAAGGTTGATAAAAGTTGCTGACTATCATTATTTTCCAGCAAATCCTGTATTTTATCTAATTGCTGCTTTGTTTGCTGAAGCAATGGGATTATTTCACTCTTATTAAGCAAGCAAATGTCTCTCCACATAGTCGGGTCACTGGAAGCAATACGGGTAAAATCTCTAAATCCTCCCGCCGCATATCTAAAGATCTCAGATTGCTGATCTTTATGACCCAACATATTCACTAAAGCAAAAGCAAGAATATGAGGTAAGTGACTCGTAGCCGCCAAGATCTCATCATGACGATTCACCGACATAACAGAAACGTCTGAACCACATCGTTGCCAAAATAATTTAATTTTGTCTAATGCATCAGAGTTTGTATTTATAAGTGGTGTTATGATTAATCGTCTATTCAAAAATAAATCGTAAAACGAAGCTTCGACACCACTTTGTTCTGCACCCGCAATGGGATGTGCAGGCACTAAGTTATCTGGCACAAACCCAAAAACTTTTTGTGCCGCATTGACTATACTGGCTTTGGTACTACCAACATCAGTATAAATTGTTTGCTCTGACCAATGCGGCTTAAGCATTTCAAATATATTTTCTAACGCTGCTACAGGGGTAGCTATTAAAACGCAGTCAACGCCTTTAACGGCCTGCTCTATTTGCAGGTAATACTCATCAATAACGCCTAATTCTTTTGCCTTCTGCAGATTTTCTTGATCTTCTTCACGACCAAAACCGACTATTCTCTTTGATAAGCCATAATATTTTGCTGCTCGGGCGACAGATCCCCCCATCAAGCCGACACCGATAACGCATAAGCTGTCAAACATTATTAAGTGTTTCGGCCAATGCTTTTAGAAAAACGTTATTTTCTGCTTCCGTCCCGATGCTAATACGCAAATGATGAGGTAATTCGTAGTTACCTACCGGCCTTACAATGACGCCTTTCCTTAGTAGTGCATCATAAATCACTTGTCCTGACTTTTTTAAATCAACCAAAACAAAATTACCTGATGAAGAGATCCATTCAAGACTTAACGCTTTAAAGCCTTCAGTTAACTGCAACATACCTGACGCATTAACTCGAATCGTTTCTTGCAAATGTTCTTCATCATTAAGTGCTGCTTCTGCAGCCACTAAAGCCAAGGTATTATTATTAAAAGGCTGACGAACGCGATTAAGTATATCCGCCATTTCTGGACTCGATAATCCGTACCCTACCCTTAAACCAGCTAAGCCATAAGCTTTTGAAAAAGTACGTGTGATTAATAAATTAGGGAATTTCTTTAGCCATTCGATAGAATCTATAGCTTCTAGTGAGCTCACGAATTCAAAATATGCTTCATCCAACACACAAATACAGGTATCTGGTAAAGCTGAAATAAAACGCTCGACACTTTCTTGAGACAACAATGTACCTGTTGGGTTATTTGGATTAGCAATAAATACGATACGTGTTTTATCTGTCACCGCTGCTAGCATGCCTTCTAAATCATGGCCGTAATTAATAGCCGGCACGACAACAGCTTTAGCACCCACTGACTGCGTCACAATAGGATAAACAGCAAAAGCATGCTGAGAAAATACGACCTCATGGGCCGGAGTTAAAAATGCTCTTGCAACTAATTCCAACAATTCGTTAGAACCATTTCCTAACGTAATTTGTTCGGAAGATACAGAATATTTCTTAGATAACGCTTGTTTTAAAGAAAAACCACTGCCATCAGGGTATAAAGCCAAACCTGCCAAGGCTTGTTGAATGGCAGCTATTGCCTTTTTTCCCGGCCCTATGGGATTCTCATTAGAAGCCAGTTTGATAATCTCAGTTAGACCCAATTCACGCTCTAACTCTTCAATGGGTTTACCCGCTTTATAAGGAATTAGTTGTTGAACGCCTATGGTAGCAAGGTTATAAATAGTATTGTTCATGATAATTTACTGTAATTCTAAGATCCAAGCCTAAACTAAAGTACTGCTTTTGGATAAGATCCTAATAGCTTAAACATTTTAACGCGCTCTTTGACTGTATCTAAGGCTTCAGCAACTACCTTATCATCACTATGGCCTTCGATATCGATAAAGAACAAATAATCCCATAAGCCTTGTCTTGATGGTCTGGATTCGATATTGACCATACCAATACCAAATTTTGCAAAAGGCTCTAAGATTTTGTGTAACGCACCCGGTTGATTACCTGTAGAGACAACTAACGAAGTTTTATCATTTCCAGTAGGCGTAGGAGATTGTTGACCGATAATAATAAAGCGAGTGGTATTATTAGGCTCATCTTCAATATTACTTTCGATAATTTCTAAATGATAAACGTCGGCCGCCGCAATGCCTGCAATAGCAACAGAGTGCTTATTTAATGAAGCCAAGCGAGCTGCTTCGGCATTACTATTAACAGCCGTTTGTTTGACACCAGGAAGATGGTTATCTAACCATTGGCGACATTGAGCTAACGATTGTTGGTGCGAGAAAACTTCTGTTATCTCTGTCAAATTACTGTTAAGCCCCATCAAATTTTGATGTACGCGTATCTCAACCTCACCACAAATATTTAAGGTCGATGTTGAGAAGCGATCCAATGTATGGCTAATAACACCTTCTGTAGAGTTTTCTACTGGCACCACGCCGAATTGACATTTACCTGATTCAACTGCGCTAAAAATTTCATTAATGGTGATAACAGGAAAACTCTTAACCGCATGACCAAAGTGTTTAAATACTGCTTGCTGAGTAAAAGTGCCCTCTGGCCCTAAAAAAGCGATGTCCATAGGTTTTTCTAATGCTAAACACGCTGACATTAATTCTCTAAAAAAACGCACCGCTGTTAAATCTTCTAAAGGCCCTTGATTTAACTCCATGATACGTCTTAAAACTAATGACTCTCTATCAGGTCTATAAAACGTACCTTGCTCACCTTCGGCGATTTTAGTTTTTGCAACTTCCATTGCACAAGTAGCACGCTGATTAATTAACTGCAAAATCTGCGCATCAATAGCGTCAATTCTTTCTCTTAATTCAGCTAATGGGGTGACTGATGACATTGCTAAGACTCTGTTTTAGATTATTGGGTTTAATGGGTGCGTTCAAATTCAATCATAAAATCAATCAAGGCTTTCACACCGGCTTCTGGCATTGCATTATAAATACTTGCACGCATTCCACCTACCGAACGATGACCTCTTAATTCGAACAAACCTTGGGTTTCGGCGTCCTTCAAGAAAGCTTTATCTAAATTCGCATCCGCTAAGATAAAAGGTACATTCATTCGTGAACGATAAGAAGCATCAACGGGATTGGAATACAAGGCTGATTGATCAATAGCTTGATAAAGCTTTGTCGACTTAGCGATATTAATTTGTTCCATAACTGCTACACCACCTTGCGCTTTTAACCACTTAAGCACCAACCCTACTAAATACCAATTATAAGTAGCTGGAGTATTTAACATTGAATGACTTTTAGCTTGTTCTTGATAATCAAATACAGGGGGCGTCATTTTACTAGCATACCCCAGCAAATCCTCTCTAACAATTACGACAGTAACACCCGCTGGCCCCATATTCTTTTGAGTACCTGCATAAATCAAACCATAACGACTAACATCAATCACTCTAGAAAGAATATTGGATGACATATCAGCGACTAAAGGGAGTCCTTTAGCATCAGGAATTTTTGAAAACTCTACGCCGTGAATTGTTTCATTAGTCGTGTAATGTAAATAAGCAGCTTGCTCATCCAGAACCCAAGTCGATTCTTCAGGAATCGTGGTATAAGCACTACTTTCAGAACTTGCACTCACTAATACATCACAAAAATTCTGCGCATCAATGACTGCTTTTTCTGACCAAGCACCTGTTTTTACATAACAAGCACTCGATTTACCTCTGAGAATATTTTGTGGAATTAACGAGAATTGTGCTGATGCGCCGCCTTGCAAAAAAAGAACCTTATAATTATCGGGAATCCCCATCAAAGCTCTTAAATCACTTTCTAATTGCTCGGCAATAGTCGGAAAGTAATTACCTCGATGACTCATTTCCAAAACCGATTGACCGGAACCTTGCCAGTCTAATAACTCTTGCTGAGCTTGTAGCAATACCGATTTAGGAAATACAGAAGGACCTGCGCTAAAGTTATAGATTTCAGACATTGTTTATCTCTTGACGTTGACGAATTAATGACACTTATTCAGACTCATCGTCATTATCAGGATCAATTGCAACCTCTTCATCATCAGTCTCTGAAACAATTAAGTCTCCCAATTCCACAGGATTAAGCTCATCGTCACTTTCGTCATCAACACCTGCTAAACCATCGATACGATCCACACCGATTACTTTTTCTTTTTTATCCAAACGAATGATCGTCACACCCTGGGTATTTCTACCTACAACAGAAATGCCATCAACGCGAGTACGCACTAAAGTACCCCCATCAGTGATTAACATGATTTCATCGGTGTCATTAACTAATACTGCGCCTACCACTGCACCGTTTCGAGCAGAAGTTTGAATAGCAATTAGGCCCTGTCCACCGCGTTTATGACATGTAAACTCTTCTAACTTAGTCCTTTTACCATAACCATTTTCAGTGATATTAAGTACGGTACCTTCAGTCGCAATGATCAGTGAAATAATTCTTTGACCTTCCTGTAAGCGCATACCTCTAACGCCAGCCGCTGTTCTACCCATTGAGCGAACATCTTCTTCATTAAAGCAAACTGCTTTACCTGTACTACCAAACAATAATACATTTTGCTTACCGTCCGTAACTGCAACACCCACCAAGGTATCGCCTTCTTTTAGATCAATCGCAATTTTGCCGCTCGCACGTTGACGTTCAAACTCACTCAGAGGCGTCTTTTTAACGGTCCCTGCAGAAGTCGCCATAAAGATAAATTTATTTTCTGTAAATTCACGAATCGGCAATAGCGCATTAATTTTTTCACCCTCTTCTAAAGGCAACAAATTAACAAAAGGTTTTCCACGCGCTGCACGACTTGCAACAGGTAATTGATAAACTTTTAGCCAATACACTTTCCCTAAAGAAGAAAAACATAAAATAGTGTCATGCGTATTAGCAACAATCAATTTATCAACATAATCTAGATCTTTAGTCGCCGTCGCTGATTTACCACGCCCACCCCTACGTTGAGCTTTATAATCACTAAGTGGTTGAGACTTAACATAACCCTCATGAGACATAGTCACTACCATATCTTCTTCTGTGATTAAATCTTGTTCTGATAGATCTAACTGATTTTGAATAATTTCGGTACGACGCGGATCAGAATATTCCTCTTTAATTGCCACTAACTCTTCTCTGATGATTTCCATCAAACGTACATCACTGGCCAAAATATGTAAATACTCGTCAATTTGCTCTAATAATTGTTTATATTCATTAACGATTTTATCTTGCTCTAAACCTGTTAAACGATGTAAACGTAAATCAAGGATAGCTTGCGCCTGAGTCTCAGATAAACGATAAAAACCATTATGAATGCCAAACTCTTCTGCTAAATCTTCGGGTCTAGAGCGCGTGGCATCAGCTCTTTCTAATAATGAAGAAACTAACCCCGCATTCCAAGTTCTAGCTAACAAGCCTTCTTTAGCTTGTTCTCTGTTACTTGATGTTTTGATCAATTCAATCATCACATCAATATTAGCTAAAGCAACCGCTAAACCTTCTAATACGTGCGCTCTTTCTCTAGCACGACGCAGATTGTAAATTGTTCTACGAGTAACAATTTCTCTTCTGTGATTAATGAAAGCACTCAAAATTTCAAGCAAATTCATGCAATGTGGACGACCATCTAATAAGGCCACCATATTGATACCAAATACTGTTTGAAATTGGGTCTGTTTATAGAGATTATTTAACACCACCTCAGGAACTTCGCCACGACGAAGTTCAATCACCATACGCATGCCATCTTTATCAGACTCATCACGCAAACCCGAAATACCTTCAAGCTTCCCTTCTTTTATCAACTCGGCGATTTTCTCTAGCAAACGCGCTTTGTTGACTTGATAAGGTAACTCTGTGGTGATGATCGCTTGACGACTTGAATCACCAATCGATTCAAAATGACAACGTGCACGTAAATATATCTTGCCACGCCCAGTCGTATAAGCACTGTAGATACCCGCAGAGCCATTAATAAAACCTGCAGTTGGGAAATCTGGGCCAGGGATATGTGCCATTAAGTCATAAATAGTCACATTAGGATTATCAATCATTGCCAAACAAGCACTAACTACTTCACCCATATTGTGAGGTGGAATATTAGTAGCCATACCCACTGCAATGCCCGAAGAACCATTAACTAATAAGTTGGGAACTCTCGTTGGCAATACTTCTGGCTGAGTTTCTGAATCGTCGTAGTTAGGAATAAAATTAACTGTTTCTTTATCCAAATCAGCTAACAATTCATGCGCAATTTTCGCCATACGTACTTCTGTATAACGCATCGCAGCTGGGGGATCACCGTCAACTGAGCCAAAATTACCTTGACCATCAATTAACATATAACGCATAGAGAATGGTTGCGCCATGCGCACCATAGTGTCATAAACTGCGGTGTCGCCATGTGGATGATATTTACCAATTACATCCCCGACAATACGCGCTGATTTTTTATAAGGTTTGTTCCAATCATTACCCAATTCACTCATCGCATATAAAACGCGTCTATGAACTGGTTTTAGACCATCTCTAACATCTGGCAGGGCTCGACCAACTATTACGCTCATTGCGTAATCAAGATAGGACTGCTTCATCTCATCTTCGAGATTAACAGGAATTATTTCTTTTGCGAAGTTTGACATTGATCCCTATATAAACTGTTTACCAACAAAAACACATCGGCGTAATGATTTAACTAAATATAAGCACGCAATGGAGGTTTCCTTTCGACAATTGCGACTCTATAACTTTAAAAACCTTACAATTATAGCAAATTATAGATAACGAGTCGAAAGTCTTGATAGTTTATGACGGGGTGAATATCTCTCTTAAAAAACTAACCATTAATTTCCAAGAGCGCTGATCCGCATCTATCTGATATACAGTACCAAAGCCAGGATCATTAGCCACTGGATTAGTAAAAGCATGCATCGTATTCCCGAACGTATGAAACTGCCAA